>CAZURY010000478.1:0-2093 GCA_964623145.1 uncultured Desulfobulbus sp.
AGCAGGGTGCAAAAAACGGCGAGAGCCGCTCCTGTCGCCGCAGGCTTATCTCGCTGCAGACAGCTCTGGCCGAACTGCTGGGATAGGCGCTGCTTATTCAAACTCCAATATTACCTGATCCACGTTGAGACTGTCCCCACAGCTGCAGCACACCTTGCCGACAACGCCATCCACGGCAGCCCGAAGTACATTCTCCATCTTCATAGCCTCAATGACCGCCAGTTCCTGGCCGGCCTTGACGACATGGCCTTCTTTCACCCGGAGCTGAACCAGCAGTCCCGGCATGGGCGCCTGTACCACTTTTGACAGGTCATCTATCTGTTTCCTCGGCATAAGAAGGTGAAGATCCGCCGCCTGTGGTGTCAAGACCAGAGTTCTTGTTGTTTTGCCTCGGTGTGCTATTCTGTAGCCAAGTCCGTCCCGTGCAACCTGAAAGGCCAACCGGCTACCGTTTATTGTTGCCCGCAAAATATCTTGACAAAAGGACCAATCCGTCTGAACCGAGTACTGCTGTCCGTTACAAATCACCCGATATCCACAGTCAGCTTGAAAAGGCCGCACTGTAACCTGATGCTGTTGTTCTCCCGTAATCACCACCCAGTCATCCAGTACCCGCCGTTCATGACCGGAAAGCTGTCCACTTATCCGGGCGGCTCTGTCCATATATAAACGGTGTACAATTGCGGCAATGACAATCGGCCGGGTGGGATCAGCCTCAATTACATCGCTGTCGCGGAATCCTTTTGGGAACTCCTCGTCAATGAAACCGGTATGCAATGCTCCCTGCCTGAATGCAGGATGGGACATCAGGGCGCCAAGAAACCCCACATTGTTCCGGACGCCATCAATAACATATTCATCCAATGCCTCCTGCATCAGGGAAATTGCCTGTTCCCTATCCTGACCCCAGGTGATAAGCTTGGCAATCATGGGGTCATAATACATGGAAATTTCTCCCCCTTCAAAGACTCCTGTATCCACTCGTATTCGACCGGACTCCTGTTCGGGAGGCTGATAACGGACAAGTCGACCAATGGATGGAAGAAAATTACAAAGCGGATCCTCGGCATAAATGCGGCTTTCCATTGCCCATCCGGAAAGCCGAACATCTTCCTGAGCAAGCGGCAGCGACTCGCCATCGGCCACCCGCAGCATGAGTTCTACCAGATCAAGTCCTGTCACCATTTCCGTAACCGGATGTTCAACCTGCAGCCTGGTGTTCATCTCCAGAAAGTAAAAGTTTTTATCCTGATCAGCAATAAATTCGACCGTGCCGGCGGAACAGTAATCAACAGCTTTAGCCAGCAGCACGGCCTGTTCACCCATGGCCCTGCGGGTGTCCTCATCCAACAGGGGAGAAGGCGCCTCCTCAATGATTTTCTGGTGTCGTCTTTGCAGGGAGCACTCCCGTTCACCAAGGTAGATCACGTTGCCGTGGGCGTCAGCCATGATCTGGATTTCAATATGCCGTGGTCGGTCAATAAATTTTTCGATCAGCATGCGATCATCATTAAAGCTTGATCGAGCTTCGCTGGTCGCCCGTTCAAATCCATCGCGGCATTCTTCTTCATTTCCGGCCACCCGCATGCCCTTACCGCCCCCACCGGCGCTGGCCTTGAGCATAACCGGATAGCCGATCTCCGCAGCCACCGCTGCCGCATGGTCTCCATCCCGGATGATGCCGTCATAACCGGGGATGCAGTTAACCCCTGCTCCAGCGGCAATCCGCTTGGAAGTCATCTTGTCACCCATGGCCGTGATGGCGTCTGCGGGTGGCCCGATAAAAATAATATTTTCCCGAGCCAGCTGCCGACAAAATTCAGCGTTTTCCGACAGAAATCCATAGCCGGGATGCACGGCTTCGGCCCCGGTCCGTCGGCAGGCGTCGATAATTTTGTCGGCAAGCAGATAACTCTCGGCAGCAGGAGAACCTCCTATATGGACGGCCTCATCGGCCTTCTGTACATGGAGAGCATTGCGATCCACATCAGAGTATACGGCAACGGTGGCGATCCCCATGGCTTTAGCCGTCCGGATAACCCGGCAGGCAATTTCGCCGCGATTGGCAATAAGTATTTTTTTCAACATATTCA
>CAZURY010000479.1:0-2093 GCA_964623145.1 uncultured Desulfobulbus sp.
TCTTCCACATGCATGCGGGAGATGTCTCCAATCCCCAGGACCAGCTCACGGAGAACAGTCAACAGATTAAGCCGATTGACCCGAATATTCGCCTCATCCGCCATAACCATAACTTCATCAAAAAAACGATCTACGGGCTGCTTCATTTGCAATAAAACTTCAAGAGCGCCGACATAATCGTGCCCGTTGATCAACGGCAGGGCATCATGACGCACCTGCTGCACCACCGTATAAAGCTCCTTTTCCGCCGGCTCCTGCAGCAAATTTTCCTGCACATCAGTCGTCGTATTTTCCTTGGTAATATTTCTAATTCGCTTAAAGGATCCGGAAAGCACTATAAAGTCATTACGGCTGCGGATATTCTTTAATGCCTTAATACGCAGCAGGCAATCGCTCAAGTCATCAAAATCAACGGTAGTCGCCGCCTCAACAACGTCCTGGTCATATCCGCCGGCAATCAGTTCATTTTCAAATCGTAAACGGATAAAAGCAATGACCTCACGTACCACATCGCCGCTGACATCGACCACACCCTCGTAGCCCGCCAGAGCCTGCGTCAACATCTCGGTAAGCGACAGGGACAAATCAAAGCCACGGATCAGAGTTATCAGGCCAATGGCCTGCCGACGCAGGCCAAAGGAATCTTTGTTTCCGGTTGGCTTCTCGCCAATGGCAAAACAGCCGATCAGCGTATCAAGGCGATCAGCGATACCGACAATCGCACCAATCAGAGTTTCAGGAAGCTCGCTGCCGGCGCGGATCGGCATGTAATGCTCAGCTATGGCAACGGCAACGCTTTCATCTTCGCCATCCAGCCTGGCATATTCACTACCGATCACGCCCTGTAAAGAGGGAAACTCGCCCACCATTTCCGTTAGCAGATCAGCCTTTGCCAACAGGGCGGCCCGCACCGCCTGATCTTTCTCTTCAGGAACAAGCTGTTCGGCCAGTTTGCCGGCAAGCAGGGCCATCCGTTTGCTTTTGGCCTCCATGCTGCCGAGTTTCTGCTGAAAGATGATGCCGGAAAGCTTCTCCAACCGGTCTTCAAGACGCTGCTTTTTATCCTCATTAAAGAAAAAGAGGCCGTCTTCCAGGCGGGCCCGGATAACGCGCTCATGGCCGCTGGCTGCCATCTCCCGGTCATCAATCTTCGTATTGTTCACCGCTGCAAAAAGGGGCAGCAGCTCACCATCATCACCGGTCACGGGAAAATATTTCTGATGCTCCCGCATGGAAGTAATTAAAGCTTCTCGCGGCAGGGCGAGAAATTTTTTATCAAATTCGCCGCAAATACCCCAGGGGATTTCAACCAGGTTGGTCACCGTATCAAGCAGCCCTTCGTCGAGCATGGGCCTCCCCCCGGCAATTTGTTGCTTTTTGTTTTTCAGCTCCTCCTGCACCGCCTTCTCAACCTCTTGCACGACAAGTCGTCGTCGATGCACAGGGTCGGCGATCACAAAATGTTCTTCAAGGCTATGCAGATAGTCAGCGCTATCTTTAACCTTAAAAAAATCCGGCGCCATAAACCGGTGACCGCAGCTCTTATCGCTGCTGCAAACACCTTCAACATTCATATCAATTATTTCACCACCATACAGGGCCAGCAGCCACTGTAAAGGTCGGGCAAAAGTCAGGGAACTCCGGGCCCAACGCATTGATTTTGGGAAGGGAAGCTCCTGAATCAGAAGGAACAGCAAGTCCGGCAACAGCTCACGGGTATTTTTACCGGGAATATCTTCCACAACCATCAGGTAGTCTCCCTTTTTGGTTGTCACTACCTGCAAATCATCGACTTCCACGCCCTTGGACCTGGCAAATCCCCGGGCAGCCTTGGTGGGTTTGCCGTCGTCGTCAAAAGCGGCCTTTCTGGCAGGCCCGATATGTTCAGCTGTTCTATCCTTTTGTCTGTCCTGTATATCATCAATGATTAATGTCAGACGTCTCGGCGTGCCGACAGTGGAAATCCGTCCATGTGCAAGGCCCAGTTCCGCAAGATGCCGACCCATAAACGACTCCATAAAGTCCAGCGCCGGCAATATATACCCTGCAGGTATTTCCTCAGTCCCTATCTCAAACAGGAGCTCATTCATTGA
>CAZURY010000480.1:0-2091 GCA_964623145.1 uncultured Desulfobulbus sp.
TCACAGGTGTTGATATCGCCGGAGGCAAAACCCTGTTTAAACCAGCGCACCCGCTGGGCCGAGGTGCCATGGGTGAACGAATCGGGCATTACGTAGCCGCGGGATTGTTTCTGCAGTCGGTCGTCACCGATATGACTGGCGGTATTTAAGGCCTCTTCGATGTCACCCGGCTCCAGGATATTACGCATTTTGTCTGCCCGGTTGGCCCATACCCCGGCAAAGCAGTCGGCCTGCAGTTCCAGCCGGACTGAAACCTTATTATACTGTTTTTTTGACAGCTTGCGCCGCAGTTTATCCACCTGTTTGCTGATACCGAGCAGCTTCTGAACATGGTGGCCGATTTCATGGGCCACCACATAGGCCTGGGCAAAATCGCCCGGTGAATTCAACTGATTTTTCAGGTCATCGTAAAAGGCCAGATCAATATAGACCTTCTGGTCTCCCGGACAGTAAAAAGGTCCCATGGCCGATTGAGCCATGCCGCAGGCCGATTGGACGGCCCCGGTGAAGAGGACCAGGGTCGGCTTCCGGTAGGTGCCTCCCATTTCCTTAAAGACCTGGGACCAGACATCCTCGGTATCGGCCAGCACCACGGAGACAAAATCGGCTTCCTGCTGCTCTTTGGCACCAGGCTGGTATGTTTGCGTGCTGCCCGTCGGTGCGGATTGCATGTTTTGGCCCATATTCATGATCAGCGCAGGATCAATGCCGAAATACATGCCGATCAGAGCCAGCAGAATAATACCGATTCCCCCTCCTTTGACACCACCGGGAATTCGTCTGCCCCGTCTGTCTTCAATATTGGTACTTCTCCGACCATCTCGCCAGCGCATAATCTTTCTCCAAAAGGTTGTCGGACATGATGTATAAATTCCCGGCTACTGTATCGAAAATGGTAAAAAACAACAATAATTTTTCCCAGGCAGGGCGGGACTTCCTTTTTGCTCAATTCAGGTTTCACATTGACAACGCCGCTTCCTGCAATAAAGTGTCAACAGGGACGCGACCTGCATGTTTAATCGGCGTCGATTCTAAATTCAGGGAAGGGAGGGGAAGCCATGTTGAATGAAAAACAGGGGAATATTCTTCTTCGGCTGGCCAGGCAGACGATTACCGAGCATCTGCATCTGCCTGTTGATACGCCGGTGCGGGAGGCGGAACTTGCCGACCATGATCTACAGGCAAAGCGGGGTGTTTTTGTTACCTTAAATAAGCATGGCGCCCTGCGCGGCTGTATCGGCAGCCTGGTGGGGCAGGAGTCAATTATCAACGGTGTGCGCAGGCATGCGTTGAACGCTGCGTTTCACGATGCCAGGTTTCCGCCGGTGACGGCCGATGAGGTCCCGGATCTAAGCATTGATATTTCTATTTTGAGTAAACCACGCCCCCTTGCCTATAGTGACGGCGAAGATCTGCTGAAAAAATTGCGGCCGCAGGTTGACGGCGTGATTTTAAGGGCGCCGGGCGGGGCCGGGGCAACGTTTCTGCCGCAGGTCTGGGAGCAGCTGCCCGACCCGCAGCTTTTTTTAAGCCATCTCTGTTTGAAGGCGGGCCTGCCGCAGACGGCCTGGCAGTCGGGTCAACTTGAGATTGACACCTATCAGGTGCAGCATTTTGAGGAAACTACATGAATACACCCCACAGGGAAATTGTTTTGCCGGCAGATCTTTCTGCTGAACTGGCAGAGATATACAGAGAGATGGAAGCAGGCTATGACCAGGTTGCCCGTCAGGTCGGGCTTACCTGCCGGGGATGCCCCGACAACTGCTGCGACTCCTATTTTCTCCATCACACCTATAGTGAATGGGCCTATCTCTGGCATGGATTGCGTGAGCTGGACGAAAAACAGCGTACGATAATTGTTGAACGCGCTGAAAAATATGTGGAAGAAAGCAGGGCACAACTGGCCCGGCAGGAGCGGCCGCAAATTATGTGCCCGCTGAATATGGATGGACTGTGCGGCCTGTATGAACATCGACTGCTGGTCTGTCGGATGCATGGGATCCCGGCTACAATGACCCGCCCGGATGGTCAGGCCATGCGCTTTCCCGGCTGTTTTCGTTGCCAGGAGGTTGTGGGGGAGAAGTTTTC
>CAZURY010000481.1:0-2088 GCA_964623145.1 uncultured Desulfobulbus sp.
CGCAACCGTTGCGGCGCCATTGTCTCCATATCCTCGGCCTCATCTCTACTCCCCAATCGAGGGCAGGCCAATTATGCTGCGGCCAAGGCCGGACTGAATGCGGCCAGCCGTGTCCTGGCCTGCGAGGTGGCCAGGCTGGGTATCCGCGTCAACGTGGTGGCGCCGGGCCTCATCGAAACCGACATGATCAAAGATGCGCCCAAAGCACACATTAAAACCATGATCCCCATGGCCAGAATCGGCAGGCCGGAGGAAGTGGCAAAAGTGGTTGCCTTTCTCTGCTCTGATGCGGCCTCCTATGTCACCGGCCAGGTAATTTCCGTCAATGGAGGCATGGTCTGATGCGGTTTTGCTTTTCCCTTGTACTCTGCCTGTTCCTGACAGTGGCCCATTTTTCACCAATCCGGCAGGCCCTTGCCGGGGAAAACAACCATACCCGAATTTCCATTCATTCTGTGCAGGCTGATTTTACCCAGGAAAAACACCTGCAAATCCTTGCCCGACCCCTGATCTCCCAAGGCCGATTTCTGTTTAAATCCCCGGATTCCCTGCGCTGGGAGTATACCAGCCCTTTTCACTCCGTTCTTTTGATGAATAAGGGACGGGTCAGAAAATTTATCCGGAAAAACGGTCAACTGATCGAGGAAAAGGGTATGCAGCTTAACGCCATGCAGGTGGTCATGACCGAGATCAGCGGTTGGCTGGATGGCCAATTCTCCGACAATGCGGTCTTCGACGTCAAACGGGACGGCAGCGCCGTGGTGCTGACTCCAAAGAAAAAGGGTATGGCCACGATTATCAACGCTATCGAATTGCGCCTTGCCGACCGGGCCGGACTGTTGCAGTCGGTCACCATCTTTGAGGATCCGCAAAAGAAATCATTTACCCGAATGATCTTCAGCCATGCCCTTGTCAACCAGCCCATCTCAGACAATCTTTTCACCACGCCATGATTTCCCGCCTTTTTCTCCTGGCTCTGCTGCCCGCACTCTGCAGTTGTTCCATACCCGGACCGCCCCGACTGGCTGTCGGCAGCTGCGTTGATTTAGCCGATTGTGAATCCATTTACCCGCAGGGGCATTGGCAGTTTGTCCACCTGATAGAATTTCAGCTTCCAAACGGTACCGGTGGCACCGTCATCGGAATTACCGTCATTGAAGGCAACGCTGTCCAATGTGCGCTCACGACCACCGAAGGCATGACCCTTTTTGAAGCAGAAGACGGCGACACGCTCAAGATACTGCAGGCCGTTCCCCCTTTTGACAAACCCGGTTTTGCCGAGGGATTAATGGCTGATGTGCGGGCGATCTTTCTCCAGCCGCCGGGCGCCCCGGTCTGCGGCGCCCTGGCCGATGAGCGGCGCACATGCCGGTTCAGGCAGCAGGATGGGAAACTGACCGATATTCTGCCGGAGCCGGATGCGCGGAAGTGCTTTCGGATCATAACCTGGTCCGCCGATCACCGGCAGACTCGAATAATTACAGCCAAAGACTGCAGACAGCAGGATGGGTACAGGCAGGCCCGTTCCTTGACTCTGAATTCTTCAGGAATAAAAAACTACACCTTGAAAATGTCACTGATTAACGCGGAACAGCTGTCCCCGCCAAGAGAGTAGGTCTGTATGAGGGCAGCGACAACGGACACCGAGGCAATGATGGCAATTTGTCCGCTTTCGCGGAGCTCAAGCAGACCTACGACTGACCCACTGCAAGGCATCCATGTTTTCCCCGTTCCATCGCCCCCTTATCGTTATGAACAGCTTTTATTTTTGAAACAGATCGGCATGACTGCCGGTTCGTTCAAAAATAATCTCCTGCTCCTGATACTTATAAAGAGGCAACCAGTTCGGTTCAATATGGCAATCCCTGCGTCCCTGATAGTTTCCCGCCAGTTTGTGGTCTCTACAGCTTTGCGGAAGTTGTTCCTCTCTGATGAGCAACCGGATGACTTTCTTTATTTTTTCTTTATCTTTCCCTCTTTTTAACATTCTTTTAAGATCGCGCTCAAACTGCCTGGTATATCAGGGGAAAGCATTCAAATACCCAGCTTGTCAAACATATCATCAACATTATCGCACCGGGTCAGGTT
>CAZURY010000482.1:0-2081 GCA_964623145.1 uncultured Desulfobulbus sp.
CTTCGAAGTCTTCGCTTATCTGTTGTGGCTTTGATGTTAAAAATCTGGTCCAGCCATGCTGGTTTATTGTATATATTTCGGAGCTTATTTATTACGTGGCTACTACTTTTTTTCATGATACCATTCCCCGGATCCTGGTCGTTGACGATGACGAGGTGATTCGCCTCCTGCTCAGGCAATTTCTTGAGGGTGAGGGATACCGGGTGGAAGAGGCTGCAAATGGGCAACAGGCGCTGCACAAGCTCACAGCCGGTTCCTTTGACATGATCATCATGGATATTGCCATGCCGGGCGCTGACGGTCCGGCAATCTGCCAGAGCATCACATCTTCGCTTGCCAATGCACCGCCAATCCTGATGATCACCGCTCTTGACAACGAGACCTTTGTCGATCGTTCTTTCCAGGCCGGGGCTGTGGACTACATTCGTAAACCGATCCACTGGTCGGTGCTTAAAAACCGTATACGTTATATCCTTGGTTCGCATCGCGCAAAACAGGAACTTGAACTTTTATCCCGTCAATATGAAATGATTCTGGATGCCGCGGCTAACGGTATCTGCGGTGTGGATGAAAACAGGACCATCTCTTATATAAATCCTGCCGGATTATCCATGCTTGGCTATGAGGATCAGGAATCGCTTGCCGGGGTTCCATATGACAGCGTAATTAAAGTATCCATGCCGGGAACCGATGACTTTGCCTTGGACTGCTGTCCATTTTTCCAGGATGACAGTTTAACGGCTTCAAGACATTTTGATGAAGTTCGCATGCTGCGCAGTGATGGGACCAGCTTTCCCGCAGATTTCCGGGCCACTCCTATTTTTCAGGGAAACAGGGTGGCAGGCGGGGTGATCGTTTTTCAGGATGTTACCGAGCGTCAACAGGCCGCAGAGTTAATCCGGTACATGGCAAATCATGATTCCTTAACCAATCTGCCCAATAGAAATTATCTTCGCAAGAGGCTGCCCCAGGCAATCTCCCTGGCAAAACGGCACAAAAGGCTTCTCTGCCTCCTCTTTGTCGATCTGGATCGCTTTAAGCCGATCAATGACACCTATGGTCATGGAATAGGAGATATCGTTCTGGCCAAGGTTGCCCGGCGTCTGACGCAAATTCTGCGAACCTCGGACTCAGTCTGCCGCCTGGGTGGTGATGAATTTGTAATCCTGCTGGAAAGTTCCTCTACTGTTGAAGGAGCCGAGTTGGTGGCCGAAAAGGCCATTGAAACACTCAACGAGCCGATAGAGGCCGATAATCATATCTGTTATATCGGCGCCAGTATCGGTATTTCTGTTTTTCCGGATGATTGCCAGGATGCTGAAACCATGCTCAGGCATGCCGATATAGCCATGTATGAGGCCAAAACAAAAGGCCGCAATCGCTGGCAGCGTTATACCGGCGAAAAATAATAAACTCTGCAATGGTTCGTGCGCCGAGAACGTGGAGACAGGTGAAGATGCAAGGAAGCAGGGAATATTCCTCTCAGACTCTCCGCATGTTTATTTGTCCAGGACAAGTGTGCGGATAATATCCGTCTTGCCGATAACGCCCACAAGACGCTCTCCATCCATTACCGGCAGGGTGTGAACCTGTTGTTCCGCCATCAATGTTGCCACTTCATCAAGTGGAGTTTCCGGATTTACCGACACCAAATGGTGGGAACAGATATCACCCACATTGGTTGCTGCCATTTTTTTGATATCTTTTTCCAGTTTTTCCGGGTTTTCCAAAAAAACAAAGGAATCTAAAATGGCTACAACCGTTGGAATATGCACTTTTTTATTCTGGTCGATCAGATCGCTTTCCGTAGCTATTCCGACAATCTGCCGGGCATCATTATAGACGGGAACACCGCTTATCTTATTTTCATACAAAAGCTTTGCCAATTCTTTAACCGACATGGATTCATTGGCGGTAATGACCTTGGTGCTCATAATATCTTTTGCTTTCTTCATTTCTTTTCTCCTCTATTGAAATCGAAAACTCCGACTGCTCAAAGTTATCCTCACCTAAGGCAGGCGATTTCATGTAACTCCTCACAGGGCAAATAACTATGCGTTTTCATTACCTCAGACCTGTAA
>CAZURY010000483.1:0-2078 GCA_964623145.1 uncultured Desulfobulbus sp.
GGGCACAATACCAGGCAAACATCAATCCGGCTATTCTGCAACAGGTTAATCAAGGAAAAAACGCAATTTTTCGCGACGGCTGGAATGCCGTAACCTGTTAAGGGCTTTTTTCTCTATCTGGCGAATACGTTCCCTGGAAACGTTAAACCTCTTGCCTATTTCTTCAAGCGTATATTCTGCAGCTTCTCCGATTCCAAAACGCAGGCGGATTATTTTTTCTTCTCGCTCGGTCAATGTGGACAATACTTCGACGACCCGACTGGACAGTTCACGATTCTGAACAGCATCATAGGGAGACTCCGACTCCTGATTTTCCAGAAAATCGCCCAGGGTGGAATCATCATCACCCACAGGTGTTTCCAGAGAAATCGGCTCACGGGAGGCCTCAAGAATTGCCAGGATCTTATCCATCGGCAAATCGGTCATTTTGGAAATTTCCACAGGGGTCGGTTCTCGGCCGAGTTCTTTTAAAAGAGAATAAAAGGCCTTGAAAAACTGACTGCGCAGTTCCAGAAAATGAACGGGAAGACGAATGGTCCTGGTTTTATCGAGTATGGCCCGGGTAATCGCCTGCCGGATCCACCAGGATGCATAGGTGGAAAATTTATTGCCTTTTTTGTAATCAAAACGAAAAACTGCCCGCATTAAACCAAGATTGCCTTCCTGGATAAGATCGGCAAGGGTCAATCCCTGATGCATATAGCGTTTGGCGATGGAAACCACCAGCCTGAGATTTGCCCGGATCATAGCATCCTTGGCAGCCTCAATAGAACGATTATACGCTTCGATTTTTGTGTTCAACTCAAACAGCTCCCGAAAATCCGGATATTTTCGATACGCCATAAGTACACAGTGGCGCATATAGTTGAGCTGTTGTTTCTTAGGTTTTAACGTCGGATCACGCCGCTGCCAGAGATCAATGCGTTCAACCAGCATTGAGATTTCCTTAACCCCGGAACTGTCTTCCCGGATGGCATCGATAATGGAATCAAAGCCACCTCGAATGGTTTTAGAATACCTGGCTTCATCCTCCGGAGTAAGCAAGTCAAACTGGCCCATCTCACGCAGGTATGTTGTCGTCGTTTCTTCCGACTCATGCTCCTCACTATCGGGAAGCACCTCCACACCTTCTTCCTCAGGAGCCTTTTTCCCTGTCCACTCCTCGCCGGACAGGGTCTTTTTTTTGCCTGATGATTCCTGGGTGACAATTTCAATATTATTCTCACTCAGAAAATCAAAGAGTTCTTCAATATCATTGGGATCTTTAACCTCTGCCGGCAACAATTCATTGAGATGCTGGAAGGTTATACAACCCTCACCTCTGCCAGCCTCAAGAAGGTCATTTTTGATACTCTTCAGCACCTGCCTTCTTCCTCCACTCGGTTCCCCTGCGTCACGACAATGTGGTATTTTTGTTTCACAACACCGCATAACCAGGTCAAATTTTCAGATCACAACCTTTCAGATCACAACCGCAATAGACTATCAAAATCAGCGCTTCGCTTCTGTCGTCCGGCTTCATGTTCCGCCATACCTGATTCTCCGGACAGGCAGCCCGCAAGCGCGGCAAATCCGCATCAACAGACACATTGCTGATTACAAATAATTTTCGGTAAAAGAGTATTAAATTTAATGCAGATTGCCCGAAAAAGCAAATAAAGTTTTAGAAAATGCGCTATTCTCGGAAAACAGGTGCGATCTCCAGTTGGATGAGATATTCTCTCTGCAGATAATCTTCTCCTAAATTGAGGGTTTCACCCCATCCGGAGTCTCGCAGATAAGCGGAACGTAGTGAAGACTTCGGGCTCGTTTACCGTAACCGTTCACCGGGATGCTGTTTCGCCCGCATTACCAGCATAATGTAAACGTTTACCTGCAAATAAAAAAAGGGATAAATAATTATAATTGGTTTCTTCTTAAATTGTTGCAGATTGGGGCGAAATAAAAATCGCTCAATTTAATCTTCTGTAAAAATATTAACCTCAGCGACTGCCCCGCGAAGCAACAGGTTAAGGTTTGATAAAAATGAAGGCCTCACCCAATATGGCCCCAGAGAGTGGAAAAATCCATGGTCATGC
>CAZURY010000484.1:0-2074 GCA_964623145.1 uncultured Desulfobulbus sp.
GTTCTCACGCTCAGCGATAAGGGCGCCCGCGGTGAACGGGAAGACACCAGCGGCGCCATGCTGAAGGCCTTATTTTCCCGGTTAAAGGAATATCGGGTTGTCCGGTATCAACTTATTGCTGATGACCAGGACCTCATTGTTCAAACTTTGGCTGAATGGGTGGATGTAGAAGGTATTGACCTGATTGTTACCACCGGCGGCACCGGAGTCTCTTCCCGTGATCAGACACCGGAAGCCACTATGAGGGTGGTTGAGCGCGAGGTGCCCGGGATTGCCGAGGCCATGCGACAGGCGAGTCTGGAAAAGACCATACAGGCAGTATGGTCAAGGGGTATTGCCGGTACCAGGAAAAAAAGTCTGATTATCAACCTGCCGGGGAGTGAAAAGGCGGCCAGGGAGAATATTGAAGCGGTTTTGCCTGCTCTGGCCCACGGACTCTATAAGCTCAAGGGCGGCCAGGCCGATTGCAGCGCCATTGTCTAAAGCCCGGTCAAGCTACCGCTCCGACATATCTTTCTTGCTTGTCCTTTTCCGTTTGCCTGCGAAAAATGGGAGCATCGTTTTTACAAACTCGTGTTTACCAACCCTCGATAATAACTTTTTCGTTGGTTTCATCACCGGCGGCAACTATTTCTCCTATAACTACAGGTGATTCTCCAAGGGCTGTGAATTGCTGCATGATGTCTTCAACCTCATTTTCAGCAACCAGCGCCATCATGCCGATTCCCATATTAAAGGTACGATACATTTCTTCTGCAGGGATGCCGCCCTTATCCTGCAGGAAGGGAAAAATCGGTGGTATGTCCCACGATCCGGCGTTGATTATTGCCCGGCAGCCACTGGGTAGTATTCTGGGAACATTATCAACAAACCCTCCGCCCGTATTATGGATCAAGCCGTTGATTGTATAGTTGCGCAATACGGTAAGAACGCTTCCCACATAGATCCGTGTCGGCCTGAGCAGTTCTTCGCCTATGGTGCAGCCCAGCTCGGCAACATGGTCTTTAATTGACAAGCCTGATTCTTCAAAGATAATTTTACGGACAAGAGAGTATCCATTTGAATGCAGTCCGGAGGAGGCAAGGCCGATAATTTTATTACCCACCCTGATATCACTCCCATCAATGATCTGGTTCCGTTCCCCGATACCGACAACAAAACCTGCCAGATCGTAATCTCCCGGTTGATACAGCCCGGGCATTTCTGCTGTTTCCCCGCCTATCAGAGCACAGCCGGCGATCTTACAACCACTGGCAATGCCTCGTACTACTTCTGTGGCCACATCCAGATCAAGGCTGGAAACAGCAAAATAATCTAGAAAAAATAATGGTTTTGCGCCACTGACCACCACATCGTTTACGCACATGGCCACCAGGTCGATACCAATGGTATCGTGCTTGTTGCAGAGCTTGGCAATGTTGAGTTTGGTGCCGACGCCATCGGTGGAGGCAATAAGCACCGGATCCTCATAACCGGCGTTGCCGATAGCAAATAATCCTGAAAATCCACCGATATCATTAAGGACGCCCCGACCATGGGTTTCTGCAACCAGCCCCTTGATGCGAGAGACAAATGCATTGCCTTTGTCAATATCCACTCCGGCCTGTCTATATTTGGAGGCTGTTTCCTTATTCATATTATTCGTCAAAAAGAAAATTTGTTGTTTTTCAGACACCTTGTCCAGCGCTTGTGTTGAGCGTTCAGCTTACTTTTTTTTCTTCTCTATTGTCAATATGTTTGTCCAAATTTGTTCCTGTTTGGCAACAGGTGTTTTGCCGGAGGGCCTCTTCCCACGATTAAAAAAGCAAAGGATGATGCTCTCCTCTGTTGCAGGCGCCTGTTGGGTCTGGTAGGCTGCGAATATGAAACTGCTCGTTACTCTCATCGGCCTGGTTTTTGTTCTGGAAGGTTTACCCTACCTGGTATTTCCTGAAGCCATGCAACGCTGGCTCCGGCAATTGCTGGAAATGAAGCCGGCCCAACTTCGGTTCATGGGGCTGCTTGCGATGGCTTTCGGTTTTTTCCTTTGTTTTCTTACCCAGAAATCCGGTTTATTTCATTGACCTAAATTGAG
>CAZURY010000485.1:0-2074 GCA_964623145.1 uncultured Desulfobulbus sp.
TGCGCTGTCTCATGTAGGCATAACTACAATTAAACAGCACAAGACCTACAGCTTGGGGCGAAATGAAAATCGCTCAATTTAGGTCACAGTATTTTACCTGCGGCCTTGAAAAAAAAGACCGCAGGTAAAAGTTTCTCTCTCCACTCAGGGGATCAGGCAAGAGCGTAATACCTGAGCCATACATAGATCATGGAAATAAAAACCGTAACAAACATGATCGGAAGGCCATAGGCCATGAATTTGACAAAACTTATTTTGTGTCCGGCTTTCTCTGCCATGCCGACGACAATAACATTTGCCGAGGCGCCGATAGCTGAACCATTTCCACCAAGGCAGGCGCCGAGGGCCAGCGACCACCAGATGGGCATCAGCTCCGGGTGCTGGAGCAGTTCCATGCCGGCATGGCCGGGCCACAATTCCTTAGCCATATCAATGACCAGAGGATTCATGGTTGCCACATAGGGGATATTATCGACAACAGCGGATGCAATGGCGGAAAACCACATGATAACCATGGAGGTTGCAAACAGGTTCCCCTTAGTCAGGGCAAGCATTTTCTGGGACATCAGACTGATAGCTCCAACCTTGACCAACCCGCCGACCATTATAAAAAGGCCGATAAAGAAAAAAATGACCGGCCATTCGATTTCAGCAAGAATATGATGCGGTTCGTGGGTCCCGGAAAGGAGCAGGAGAAGACCGGCCCCAAAGAGGGCTACTGTTGCCGGTTCATAATGAAAAACCCCGTGCAGGATAAAGCCAACCAGCACTATGCCGAGCACGACAAGGGATTTGGTCAGCATAACCGGATCTTTGATGGCCTCCCGTTCATCCATCTGCATGATGCGTTCTTTGAGTTCGTCCCTGGTTTTCAGTCGTTTGCCAAAGACAAGTTTGAGAATAACAATCATGACAAACATCATGATAATGACGACTGGTGTCAGGTGGATAATGAAATCCATGAAATCAAGTTTTGCCTTGGAGGCAATCATGATATTTGGCGGATCACCGATAAGGGTGGCTGTGCCGCCGATATTTGAGGCCAGGGCCTCAACGATTAGATAGGGTATGGGATCGACTTCAAGGGCATCGGCAATCAGCAGGGTAACCGGCGCCAGCAGGAGGACCGTGGTGACATTGTCGAGCAGGGCAGACAGTACAGCGGTAATAATTGCAAAGATAACCATGATGCGCAAGGGCTCGCCACGACCGGCTTTGGCGCTGCGGATGGCAATATATTCAAATAGACCGGTGGGGCGCATCAGATTAATGATCGTCATCATACCGATGAGTAGAAAAATGACATTCCAGTCAACGCCGAACTCTTCGAGATGGAAGGCCTCATGCTGTTCAAGAATTTTTAAAACCAGTACCAGGGAAGCGCCAAAGAGGGCAACAATGGTTTTATGAATTTTTTCTGAAATAATAAGAGCCAGAGCAACAAAAAAAATTCCGCAAGCCAGATAAAAGCTGGTATCCATCACCACGGCATGGGCCACCTTCGCAGTTTCAACAGGTTCCATGCTCTTGCCCTCCCTTTACAATGTATTCGGAAACTATATCAAAAATATCACGAATATAGACCATCCCTATGATTTCGTCGTTTTCATCGGTCACCGGCAGACGCTGCAATCCTTTTTTAATCATCAGATCAGTGCACAGCATAAGTGGAACCTCACTGTCAATGGTCACCAGGTCTTTAACCATTATATCGCCGACAACTTTATCGCTTGCCCGGTTTGACATCTGTTCAAGCATGTTGTCCCAGGAAAAGATGGAGAGGTCCGGGGAAAGGTATGTAGGAATAACCGCTCGTAAAATATCCTTAATTGAAACCATACCAACCACGGTTCCCTGCTCGTTTTTAACAAGCATGCCTTTGATGGGAAGGCCGTGAACACGTTTTATTCCACGCATCCTGGTCACAGCCGTGCACAGTGACATGTCGGGTGTGAGATATTCCTCAATGGGAGACATTAAATCTTTTGCTTTCATGATTACCTCTAAATAAAATAATTATAGTACACTGCGGTCAACTGCTGAAAAACAGGCCGGTGCACGGAAAATAATTTTA
>CAZURY010000486.1:0-2067 GCA_964623145.1 uncultured Desulfobulbus sp.
TTAACCGTGACGGTTCCGAGTTGCTCCTGCACGGAGACAGCGCTAATGTGCAGTGAATCACCATCCCTGTCCGAATCATTTGCCAGTACGTCAAGTGTTATGGCAGTGCTTTCCTCTGTTATTCCGACGTCATTGACCGCGTCCGGAGCATTATTGCGCTGTTCAGGATCCTCGGATTGTTGTTGTACGGTTGGCCGGTGGTTGGGGGATGACTCGTTATTTGGGACCTCGGCGGGCTCTGTGGGCCGAACCTTTGCTTCAATGGTCCCGGATGCAGCCGTTGTTTTTGTTCCGGTCCGGGTGACTTCGGGTATGGCCGCAGGTGCTTCAGGCTCGGTCGGAGCTCCTTCCTGGCTGTCGACTCGAGCAATATCCGGTGTATGTATTGTCAGGGGCGAGGTGTCCCCGCTGGAAAGAGCTTCAGCGGAAAGTGAAGGCTGATGAAATGACGATGCTTGCCGGGGGATATCTTCCATGGCCTGATCTGCAGGTTCCGGTCGATGGGGAGTTGTATCCGTCGCTGGAGTGTTGTCCTGCGGCAGGTCAAGATCAGGTTGGACATACTGCATGTCCGGCTGCCGGGTGCTTTCCCGTAAACTGTCCCTTTCGGTTTCAGTTCCATAGTGCAGGTTGCCGATTGCCGATTCATCATCCGTCGTTCGGTATTCGGTCTGCCATTGTTTCGCTTTCAGCTCGTCCCGATCTTCTTCAGGAATGAGATCGAACCAGTTGTCCTGGATTGTATTACCTGCTTTGTTCCCTGTTTTTTCCGCCATGCCTTGCCTCTTTTAGAGCAGTTATTTCAGAAACATCTTATACGGGTCGCAAAAAAGCCGGATTGCCCCTAATGGTCCGGCAACCCGGCAACCCGGCTATCCCGCTTGTGGACCCGTGGCTTTCCGTCCCCACTTTGCAATGGGTTTGGCTGGGTAAATCATGTATTTATAATCATCTGCAGAAAGCGTAGCAAAAGGTGGGCCAATAGGACTGGGAAAATATTTTATTCAATGTCAAGTAGTTAAGCTGACTCGCTGGATGGTGGTTAGATGGGCAAATCCAAGACAGTGCTTGTAATTACGATATGGGAATTTGCTGTCAATGGTTGGCAGGGAAATGAGTGGCTATCCCCAGTATGTATCTATTTCCGGCGCTTCCGGTTTGACTTCCATGACGGCGGTCACCTGGTTTCCCCGGTCATTGTAGACCAGTCGATCAAAGGCGATCATGTTTGCCATGGCAATGCCGCGTCCATGATTATGCGAGGCACGGGACGGGTCGAATTCCAGAAAAGTTTTCCAGTTAAATCCCTTGCCCTGGTCCGTCACCTGCAAGTAGTAGGTGTTTGCTTTTTTTTCAAAAATAACGGTTACTTTTTTGTCTTTAAATTCATCGAGTTGCAGGCGGCGGTTGACCTCCTCCCGCCATTCGTTCTCTTCCATAAGTCGGGTTTTTTCATCATAGTTGATACCCAGGTTTCCATGTTCAACACTGTTTATCAGTATTTCCGAAATACCGGTCAACGCACGGTCCGGATCGGGAAAACAGTTGGCCAGAAAAGAGGCCAGACTTTCAGCCTCGTCCAGGGTTCGGCAACTTCCCTTGAGCACCTCGATGAGGCCAAAGCTCATGCGATGGCGAAGCATTTCCGCTCGAAGCACCTTTCGTTGTTCCACTTCTTTGACGGCTGAAGAAACAACGGACAGCAGAGTTTTGCGTTCAACGGGTTTTGTCAGGTAATAAAAGACGCCTGCCTTGATTCCTTCGCTGATCTGTTCAGGTTGATCAGCGGCTGTCTGCATGACAATGGGAATATGCTTGAGCTCACTGTCAGCCAGAATTTTTCCGGTTACCTCCATGCCATCCATCATCGGCATCATCCGGTCAAGAACGATGACATCAAAGCCGTCTGTGCGGCTGCGAAGTTCATTCATGGCCTCAAGGCCATTGGCGGCTCGGGTGATTTCATATCCTTCTCCTTCCAGTATCTTTGCAAGAAGATGCAGGGTCGTTGGATTATCATCTACGACAAGGATGGATGTTTTTTTCATTTTCATGCCATGAGCGGTG
>CAZURY010000487.1:0-2066 GCA_964623145.1 uncultured Desulfobulbus sp.
AAAAATTCATTCAGTTGTCTGAGCCAACCTGAAGATCAGATATTGAGCACCATTTGTGAAGCTTGGTTTACAGTTTGCGGGCTGAAGCTATAGTGCGCAATACTTTAAGGCTGTTTTTTCTGTTTGTCCATGCTACTCTGTGGTTTATTGCGGCGGCTTGAGATATTCGACAGGATTATGGATCTTTTTGTTCTTGTTCCGACCCCTTTATGGAGCTTGTTCTCTTTCAGCGTTCTCGTGCATCCCTTCACGCCTGTCATATCTTGGAGGCTGTGCACTTTTATACGAATTCAGGTATTCATATTTTTGTCACACCGAAAAAATACCCGCCTTGTGTGGTGGATGTAGATGGGCGGTAACGGAAAATAGTGGAAAGGAAAAACCCGCTGATTATTGCCGGCCGCGGGTTTAATGAACATTTATAGAACTATGTGGAACTGTTTGTGGTGCCGGAGGTCGGAGTCGAACCGACATGATCATAAGATCGCTGGATTTTGAGTCCAGTGCGTCTACCAGTTTCACCACTCCGGCATGGGGTATGAAAGTGTTCCTTGTAATACTGCAGCATCTATTTTGATGTCAAGGAGAAAGCGCAATTTTTGGTGCTCCTCAGTCATTTTTGATGGACGTAGAGAAATTGCACCGGCATTGGTTCAAAACGAAGAGTCAAAAGATTGCAAGGCTGCTTGTGTTGGCGCTGTTTTTTGCACCATCGACAAATTTCTTCCCGGTTGCTCAAGACTAATGCAGGAGTAGGGGGCTTACACAGGGAGCCACCGAAAAATTATTTAATTCAAATGCTCCGATATCAAAACTTTTTCTTCTGGGTCTGGATAGACCGCGTTGATCGGTTGTAACCGAGGTTGTTACAAGCCCGGCGTCGACGGCCGGACTTGTCTGCGCAAGGGCCATGGTTGGTGTCGGTCCGCCATTGTTTTCCAGAGGAGCAAGCATTGGGTCACTGTTGAAAATATCATCCTGGCGGATGAAAAGGCCGCATGTCGTACCGCTGTCCAGATTACCGCCTTGAGAGATGAGACCTGCCTGCATAAAACAGTTGTTACTCTGGTTATCTGCGACAAGGGTATTCATCATAATCAGGTCGGATTCGTTATAAATACCACCTCCTCCGGCAGTGGCCGTGTTTCCGGCTATGGTACAGTGGACAAGCCGCATGCCGCCTGAATTGCGGAGGCCACCGCCTGGAAGGGCATTTGTTCCAGCAGCGCTATTGGCGGTAATCGTTGTATTAATCAGCTGCGCAATCCCCCGATTATCGAGTCCACCCCCACCACGACTGGCGTTATGATCCAGGGTCGTGGCGGAAACCTGCAGGTTGCCGGATTGATCATTATAAATACCGGCGCCCAGGCCCGCATGATTGTTATGCACGATTGAATGAGTCAGGGAGCATTGTCCGCCATTATACATGCCGCCGCCCGTATCCTTGTCGCTCATGCCGGAAAGGGTGTTTCCGGAAATAATGACATGATCCAGGGTCAGATTTCCCTGGTTGCGTAAGCCGCCTCCCCGGTGCGACGGCTGCTCGGGAGGCAGGTTACCATTTATGATTGAGATCCCGGACAGGGTAATGGTGGTTCCTGACTCCGGGATATCAAACACCCGATCAAGACCATTGGCATCTATAAATGTTTTGTCGGCGCCGGCTCCGATAATATGAACGGAATCAGTGATATCAAGATCGCCGCTTCCTGCCTGATCTTCATTCCGACCCTCTATGCTGAGTCGATAAGTTCCTGAGCCGAGAAGAATAACATCCTCTCCTGGTAGTTTATTCGCCTCTTCAATGGCGCCGCGTAGAGTGCAATAGGGCAATACTGCAGGTATAATGATGACCAGATAGGCAACACAGAGTCCGTTGCCCGGTTCCAGGTCATTGACATCAAATCCCGAATTGACGGTGAAGGTAGCGGCTTCAGAGTGGAGCGCCGGCAGCAGAACCGGCAGGCTGAAGAACAGCAGACAGACAAGCGGAATGGATATGTTTTGTTGCAGTGCTCGCATGGCATTATTTTATAGAGTACAACGGGGGGCGCAAATCTCCT
>CAZURY010000488.1:0-2058 GCA_964623145.1 uncultured Desulfobulbus sp.
TCCGGGGTATGTATATTCCTATGCCTTTGGCGAGCTGCTGGTGCTGGCCCTGTATGGACGTTATCAGCAGGAGGGGGAGGTCTTTGTCGATAACTATCTGGCTTTACTGGCAGCAGGCGGCAGCCGGAGTCCGGCTGAGCTTCTTGCGCCTTTTGACATCACTCTGGATGATCCCTTGTTCTGGCGTGGTGGTCTGGATATTATTGAGCAGATGCTTGCAGATGTGGAACAGGAGGCTTAACCGCCGGTTTTTGTAATTTTTTGATCGTAGCGTTCTTTACCGGCTTCTCTTTGGACGATAACCATGGTCAGGCCGATAAGAATAATACCCGGCAGGGTTCGGGTGGGCGGCAGACCGTGGCCCATGGCCCAGTCAAGGAAAAGGATCAGGGGCGGGTAAAGGTAGGAATAGGCCATGACCCTGGTAGGACCCAGGCGGATCGTTGACCATTGGGAGAGAAAAAAGGTAACCAGGGTACAGAAAATTGCCAGGTAGAGAACTCCGGCCCAGGTTGAGAACAAAATGGAGTTCCAGTGTATGGTCAATAATCTTGGAGCAGCTGCCAGCGACAGCCAACCACAGCCGGTGGCAAGGATCCAGAAGGTCATCACCGGCATGGGTTCTTCTCTATAAAGTAATTTGACAAGTGGGGTGTAGAAGGCCATAAGCAGGCAGGCGCCTAAAAAGATAAGATCTCCTTTGTTCAGCTCAAGGGCCAGTATCTTTGCAGGATCGCCGTGGAAGATGACCCAGATCGCACCCAGCATGGCAAGAAAGAGGGCAACGAGCCGGTTGCGTCCCAATCGTTCTTTCAGCAGAATCATACTGTATATTCCGGAAATACCAGGTACCAGGGTAAATATGACTCCTGTATTTATGGCTGAGGTATAGCGCAGAGCAACAAACATCAGAATGAAAAAAGAACTGAGGGCAAAGCTTACCAGACTGTAACGAGCTAGAGAAGAGAGCGTGGGTTTTCCAAGGGCATATTTTTTTTTGACATAGGGGTAAAAAAACAGTGTTGCCAGGCAGAAGCGGATCAGGGTAAGGACAACCGGATCCATATTGTCGGCAATGGCCTTGCCCACGGTAAACGAGGTAGATCCCAGCCCGGCAGCCAGGAGCATGAGAGCAAGGGACAAGCGGTATTGCTGCCTGGATATCCGTTTAGACAAGCTGTTTGACAAAAAGTGAATGCAGGGCAGCGTTGCTTGCAAGGATTTCCGGAACAAAGGGTGAATAGTCTTTGCCGCCAAAATCAGTTACCCGGCCGCCCGCCTCTTCGACCAGCAACCAGCCGGCCGCCGTATCCCAGGGCTTAAGGTCCATTTCCCAGAAGCCGTCCAGCCGGCCGCATGCAACATAGGCCAGGTCAACGGCCGCTGCTCCTGCCCGGCGAATATCCCGAACTTTCGGCAGGATGGATCGCATTTGTGTCAGTACGGCGTCGAGCCTGGAATGAATGTCATAGGGAAAACCGGTGGCAACCAGGGCCTGCACAAGAAAATCAGTTTCCGTGACCCGGATTTTTTTCCCGTTGAGCCAGGAACCGCCACCCTGCCAGCAGCAGAACAACTCATCCTGCAACGGGCAATAGATAACGCCTATGGTTGAGCGTCCGTTTTCCACAAGGGCAATGGAGACGGCAAAAATAGGAAATCCGTGGGCAAAGTTGGTGGTGCCGTCCAGCGGATCAACCACCCAGATTCTTCCCTCTGGTTCTTTGAGGTCATCATCTGCAGATTCTTCCGCCATGATAGCGATATCAGGCGCATCTTCCTGTAAAGAGGCAACAATGGCGGTCTCGGAAGCAACATCAGCTTCAGTGACCAGATTGATTTCCCCTTTCATGGTGATGGTATGCGGTTTGCCATAGAGATCCCGGAGGATAAAACCAGCGGTCAGGGCGGCGCGACAGGCGGCCAGAAGAAGCTGATATTGTTTTTGATCTGTGCATTGTTTGTTGAGGAAATCAAGTCTGTTCATGGAACTACCTTGTTTGATACTGTATTTTCAGCCGATGGTCAGGTTCGGGATCAGCTGAGTGCATGCGGTTG
>CAZURY010000489.1:0-2057 GCA_964623145.1 uncultured Desulfobulbus sp.
TCCCCTTTTTCAAACTTTTCGGGGAGGCCATTTATCGCTTCAGCGACATAGACACGGCCCTGCGTGATGATGTTGATGTCAGCGGCTTTACCGCCAATGTCGGCCTGAAGTTTAATTTTTAGCCCGGATATTTCACAAAGATCGTCGCGAAAGGGTTGAAAGGGTCGTGGATGCACGGAACAGCTTCAAAAAGCCCGCAGGCATATTGAAATATTTCGAGGACGTTTTTTGAAGCTGTGACACCGAAGACATGGCGCTTTCTACCCTTGCAGCAGATTGGTTGTCAAATATCCGGGCTAACCCGGCCCGTGCATGTTCGTCCTTTATTAGTTCTCGGTTGCCCGGGGAATCGGTGGCAGAGGGTAGGGCACACCTAACTGCCAGGCAAATTGTCTGTAGAGAGAGCCCAGGGTGTTGGTGGTTTCCATCAGTGCGTTTTTTGCATCAATCAACCTGTTTTTAGATGTGAGCAGATCCTGCATTGATGTCTGTTTGATGGCATAGGATTTCAGGGAGAGAATGACAATTTCTTCCTGTTGCTGCAGAAGAATCTGCTGCCTTGCAAGCACATTATGCAGGCTGCGGATTAAGCGTCTGTTGTTTTCCATCGCATGTATGGTTTCCTGCAAATCGGCATATTGGGTTACATCGGCTATATGTCTGGCCATTGTCTGGGCCTTGCCGTTACTGAATATGGTTCCTCCTGAAAAAAGTGGCACAGACAGGACCAGGGCCAGTGAGCCGTCCCCTTCGAAGTTGTTGAATTCCGTATCATCCCTGCGCTCATACAGGCCTCGCACCGTCAGCCCGGGCCATTCATCTGCCGTGTGCAGCAATGCCTTATCTTTTGCAAGACTCTGTTCCAGGTTGATTCTTTTACAGAGCAGACTGTGTTTGAGAAACTGTTGCCGCAGGGTAGAGTCCCCGGCGATATCAACGAATTCTTTGATTTTGTCATAGGTCTGCCCCAGTCCGGCAAGTGAGTTAATTGAGCCGGCCGTTGCAACCTCGTCCGCTAACAGGTCCTTCAGGCGTTGAATAACAGGCACTCCCTGGCGCAGACCGGTAAAGTCCAACAGTTCGCGTAATGCTGCTTCTCGGCGTTGTTCATCCAGGTCTCGCCTTGCCTCCAGTTCCTTGAGATTGGCCTGTGCCCTGAGCAGCTGCAACCTGGTCTGATCGCGCAACTCATACCCTTTATATATTTTTTCAACATGTTTCCGGGATAAAAGGATGGAGTTGCGTAAATTGAGCAGGCGGTAAGTGGCTATCAGATATTTACCCAGCAATTCCCGCAGTCGAAGGTCGAGTTCCTGTGTCTTGATACGTAAAATTGTTTCAGCTAGTCGTTCATCAGCTTCTGCAATATCCACTTTGACGGAAATCGGCCGTCGATACACTGGAAGGTCAAGGGTAAATTCCCAGTCATGGTAATCGTCTCCATCTGTAAAAGGATGGGTTTGATTCGTTCCTGCATCTACGGTGTCGGTGTCCGTGGTGTTGTCATGGTTGAAGTCGTGTACCTGTGACAGGCGGGCATCTACCGCCGGAGCCAGACGCCTGGCCCAGGCGGTATAACGTTGAGCGTTTTTTTGTTTTTTTCGGGCGCGGGCTATTCTGATATCCGGGGCGGTTGCATAAGCCTTTTGAAACAGCTCGGTATAGATGCTGAGAATTTTTGGTTCGGTCAGCTTTGTGTTAGCCGTTACAAAATTGTCTACTACTTTTTGTGATTGTGGATCGTTGCCGATGAGAGATGCTTTGTTTTGCCGGGCAAAGACGAAGATGGATGGGAACGTGACAAGAATCAACAGACAAAAAAGGGGAATCTGAAACAGGTGGCCGGGCGTGATGGAACTGTTATCCTGCATGAATTTCGTTGGTGAATTCCTGTTGAGCGCTCAATAAACAGCCTGCTTCCAGGGGTGGAACACTTCCTAGGACAGGTTCTAAATTTTCTCCTTAATACGTTATGTTATGCCATTTTTCCGTTCTTGTCACGAACAAATCAGCATAGCTGGACGAAATTATCCGGTCACAGGCGCAACGAATTATGA
>CAZURY010000490.1:0-2049 GCA_964623145.1 uncultured Desulfobulbus sp.
TGACCAAACAGCTGCAACAGGTTGAGCAGGACCTGCAGCAGATAGCGGCTGATTTATCCCTTGATGAACTGGCTGCACAGGTCGGCAAGGTTGACTGTGACGCTCTGCCCGGTGAGATTTATGCCCTTGAACAGGAGATAGAGCGTGAGCTTGATCCGGCCATTCAGCGTCTTGCCGAGCAGAAAGGTGAGGCAAGAAAAATGCTTGAGCACATGGACGGCAGTGGCAAGGCGGCACGCAAGGCTGAAGAGTTACAGGACAATCTTGCCCACATCCAGCGGGATGCGCAACGCTATCTTCGCCTGCAGGTGGGAGTTGATCTCCTGCGCCGGGAAATCGAAAAATTTTGTCGCCGTAACCAGGGACCGGTACTGAGCCGTGCATCCGGAATCTTTGCCGAGCTGACCCTTGGTTCTTTTTCCGGCCTGAAAACCGATGTCGACGGCCGGGGTGAACCGGTACTGGTCGGTATCCGTCCGGACAGTCCGTTGCCAATTGATGTCGCAGCCATGTCCACCGGCAGCCGTGACCAGCTCTATCTCGCCCTTCGCCTGGCCTCTCTGGTCCATCGGGCCGAGCAGGGGCGTCCCATGGTTTCTGTTTTTGACGATATCCTGATCAACTTTGATGATGAGCGGAGTACGGCCACGCTGAAGGTCCTGGCCGAACTGGACGGAGAGAACCAGTTGATCCTTTTCACCCATCAACGCCAGGTTGCCGAGCAGGCGGAACAGATTGCCGGTGTTGCGGTTCATTATCTGGAAAAATAGAAATTGGAGAAACATCATGCCTGTACGGCCGCATTTTTTTCTCAAGCTGGTCTTGTTCAGTACGATCATTGCCTGGTTTTTCCCCTATAGCGCCATCGCCGTCCCCGCCATTGCCGGCTGCACGGTTTTTCCTCAGGATAATATCTGGAATACACCTGTTGCCGATCTGCCGGTTGATGCCCGTTCAGACAGTTACATTGCCTCCATGGGGGAAGGTACCGGCCTGCACCCGGATTTTGGTTCGGGTACCTGGAACGGCGGCCCCATTGGCATCCCGATCACCCTTGTTGGTAACTCCCTGAATCCGGTTTCCGTGAGCTTTGATTATGCCGATGAAAGTGATCCCGGACCTTATCCCATCCCGGATGATGCCGCCGTTGAAGGCGGACCTCAGTCCGATGGCGACCGCCATGTTTTGATTCTACATCAGGATTCCTGTCTTCTGTATGAGCTTTTTAATGCCCGACCCATGGGTAACGGTTCCTGGCATGCCGGCTCGGGCGCCCGTTTCGATCTTCGCACAAATGTGCTCCGTCCCGATGGCTGGACCTCCGCCGACGCCGCCGGTCTGCCCATCCTGCCGGGTCTGGTTCGCTATGAAGAACTGGCCTCCGGTCACCTTGAGCATGCTGTCCGTTTTACGGCTGTCCATACGAGAAAAGCGCATCTCTGGCCGGCACGGCATGACGCCTCCCCGCTGACCGGCCTTTCCTACCCGCCGATGGGGCAGCGATTCCGGCTGAAAGCGGATGTGGATATTTCCGGCTTTTCTCCCATGCTTAAGGTGCTCCTCCAGGCAATGAAATCCTATGGCCTTATCCTGGCTGATAACGGCTCCAACTGGTTTATATCCGGTGTTCCTGATAACCGCTGGGATAACGATATCCTGCGGGAACTACGGAGCATAAAGGGTAGTGATTTTGAGGCCGTCGACGTTTCCTCGCTCATGGACAACCCGAATTCCGGCAAGGTAAAGGGTACTCCGACTCCAACTCCGGTCACCGGCAGGGCCATGCCCCAGCTTCACCTTTTGCTGCAGGACTGAATTATCATTCGACTTATGGCTCTCTCCGATTTTTGTGAAAAAAAATTGAATCCTCCTTGATCAACAGACGAACCGGTCTTACAAAAAAGAAGAGAGGCCAATGGTGATGAACTCTCGTAAAAGTAAAAATCATGCTATTAGATGGCTAAGTAAAAACACAGATATACAGATAAGCGAGCCTGCGAGACTTCGAGGAGTAGTGTTCTGTGGCGGGTCTTAACTATACATGTAGTA
>CAZURY010000491.1:0-2046 GCA_964623145.1 uncultured Desulfobulbus sp.
CAGTTTCTCCAGCAGGGCTTTATTTTCATATTGCAGGCGTTTTGAGGAGATAAAGCCGGCGTTGTATAATCGACTGGTTTTAAGGAAAAAAAGCATCAGGATAAAAAGTAAGATACTGGTATCAGTGTATGAACGATCACCTCTCATGGAGAGTTGATAAATGATCGGAAAGAGCAGGGTGACGGAATAAAGAAAAAATGAAGTGCAATCCAGCAACATAACCACTGCGCCAGCAGTAATGCCCAGTGGTAAAAAGATAGCAAGCAGGAGGTAAGGCAGAGAATTTTCAGAAAAAAAGAAAATGTTCAGGCTGCCGATCATAATGCCTGTGGCCAGTGTCTCGAGGCGGTATATACTAAGTCGGGACGAAAGGGAAATACGTTGATGTCGTTCTGGTTGGGAAGTAAAATGCCAGGTCGTTATCCAACGGATGGTCAGAAGAGCCAAAAAAATGAGATACCAGCTTAAAAGCTTAGGCCAAGGGAAATGCTTGCAAAGTATAAAGATATAGAAACTACAGGTGATAAACAGGGTTAATATGGCGGCTTTTGATCGCCTGTAGAGCAGGTTTACCCGATCGTTCTCGATCTTTAGATCAAGCGAGTTTTGCTGACTGATCATGTCGTATTGTTGTTGAACTGTTGCCAAAGGGTATTCTCCTATTGACGTCGATCAATGTTTTGTCGCCTGTCGGCAACAATGAGCCTGCCGGATCCATCGGTCAGGGGAAATGTTGCGGGAGCAGGAGTAAAGCGCCGATCCTGCTTGGTGCGTAAGAGAAACCTTTTTTTCTGTTGCTGCATCTTTGCCTGTTGAGCATTGACTATTCGCTTCATCATGCGAAGATCTTTGTCTTTGAGGCGCAGGGCGGCATCAACCCACATCCGAACGATATCTTCAAGTTCCTGGTAGGTAATGGGGTGATATCTCTGTCTGGCCTGAAGCATAGCCCGATACCCGTTACCCGATTGACTCAGTTGCCTGAGGATCCTCTCCACATTTTTCCGAACATTTTTCGAGCCTATGAGATGGGTAACAATCCCCATCCGGTGAAGTTCACCAGCACTGTAAATCGCGCCGCTACCGATTATTTTTTCAGCTGTCCTGGTTCCGGACATCCTGGCCAATAAACTGTAAGCCCCCATACCTGGGAAGAGATTGAAGCGGATTTCCGGCAATCCCATCTCCGCGTCTTCCGTGGCAATCAGAATATTGCTGGACAGCGCTGTTTCAAAACCACCTCCCAGGGCAGTGCCTTCCACCAGTGCAATAGTGGTCACTGGAAGATCCATGCTGATGGCATTGAGATAAACCGTGTCTATGCATTGGATTGCGTATTTAAGAAGTTGTTCCTTGTTGTTTTCTTTGATCAGTTTGATAAATAGAGCCAGGTCACCGCCGAGATTATAAATTCCCGGTATTTGAGAGCAAAAAAGTACATAACGAATGGGATACTCGGAATAGCTTTTCTGGATATGAAAGAAATCAATAATATTTTGCTGTAAAGACCGGATATCCCGTAACATGGCTGATGAAAAGCAGGGACGCGGCACTGGATTGAAATAACACCAGACAGCCTTGTGGGGTTCATCGTATCTGACGGCAATTTCCTGATAATCAGAAAAAATTTTGTAAAATTCAGGGGTCATGGCAAGGAAATACTCAGCAGTAGAGGATGGCAGGCATGGTTATTGTTTTGAATCATTCGGCACTTTCACTCGTTTTGATACGACCTTTGTGAAATATCCGGGTTAATCGCCGCTCGGGTCCGAATTATTCAGAAATTGTTAAAAGTTATTAGCAGGTTAATTTAGTTTATCACAAATTTTTCTCTAGGTGAAAGAGAAAAGGGAAAAGGGGGATTTTTTTGGGGCGGGGCAAAACAATCGGCCGGTGAGATGGCCGGCTCCAGCCGATTGTGATCAGCAGGAAAGGAAAAAATTACAGCGTTACATCTGAAAGCATGAAACGACCGCTCCGGTTCATATACAGGGGCATGGAGCGTGTGGGGCGTGATATATGCGGGCTTAGATGGGCGGGGCAATG
>CAZURY010000492.1:0-2035 GCA_964623145.1 uncultured Desulfobulbus sp.
TGACATTCACGGCTATGACCATGAAGAGTATACGCACATGGCTGTAGCGGTGGCCGTACTTTCCGGCAAAGCGGATGCCGGACTCGGCATTCTGGCAGCCGCCCGTGCCCTTGATCTGGATTTTGTTCCGCTCACCGAAGAACGGTATGATCTGATCATTCCAACGCCGTTTCTTCAGCTGCCGATGATCAGACGGCTGCTTGAAATCATCCATACCCGGGATTTCAAAACAGCTGTGGAACGGATGGGCGGTTATTCCACCCGGGAAACGGGAACAGTCGTCTTAAACAACTGAGCAATCAATGCGCGACAGTACACCAATACTTCTCTTCCGGGTTCTTTGCATCAACCTTATGGCGCAGCTTGTGCTTGCAGCGCCTGCC
This sequence comes from uncultured Desulfobulbus sp., assembly GCA_964623145.1. Taxonomy (GTDB): domain Bacteria; phylum Desulfobacterota; class Desulfobulbia; order Desulfobulbales; family Desulfobulbaceae; genus DRLX01. The sequence goes on from CAZURY010000492.1 coordinate 384, forward strand.
CATGCTATCCAGTCACACGGCCCACCGGAAGGCATTTACGTCCACCTCATCGGCCACGTCCTCTTCGGCCTGGCAATGATCGGCTTTGCCGTTCGCATTCGTCTCTCCCATCTATCCGTGCGAAAATCCTGGCAGCTCATGGCGCTGGGCGCTCTGCTCTTTGCCTTCTGGAATGGCTGGGCCTTTATTGCCCATGTGCTGGCAACACAGATACCGGCAACTGATTTTGTCAACAACGAGCAGGGTGTCAGAATGTGGGTTGCATTGCATACCCCGATTGACGTACTCTATTATATCTTTAAAATGGATCACCTGCTCTGTGTCCCGGCAATCCTGTTTATCTATTTATCCCTGCGACGAATGAACGACACCGGTCCCCTATCTCTTAGAAAACAAAATAAACAATCCCCGGATTCAGAGAATCCGCGCAGCTAACTTTTATTATAAAAAGATGAACAGGCCAACGTATTGCCATTATAAAAAATTATGCTCCTTTCGCTGATTCCCCTTTATTTAATTGACATTTGCGGCAGCATGGCCATGCTGGTTGTGTCAATCCTCTGTATGCAGCAGGCGGTCAGGCTCTATTTCAGGGACAGGGAAAATGCGCTTTCCACCTATATACTCTGGTTGACAAGCGCCCTGTTCTCCTTTTGCCTGATCCGACCGGTTGGGCATTTTGTAAAATATTATCTCATTTTTACCGACCGGGCTGATATCTGGAAAATGCTCGCACCGGTGTCCGGCAGCCTGATCACAATTACCTTTGTTGTAATTTTTGCCTCCACCCTGTTTTTCGGTTCCATGCTGGTCATCATGAACCGCATGATTCGCGACCGGCGAAAAGTTGAAGAGACCAGCGCCCAGCTTCTGGAGCTCAATAAAGATATTGAATCCGTGGTCAGTGACCGCACCCGCGCTGAACTGGCCCTGCAGCTCGCCCATGAGATACGCAACCCGGTTATGGTAATCAGCGGGCTGCTGCAGCGTATGACCTGCAGGGAGGCTGACAAACAACGCAATATCAAATACAGAGATACGGTACTTACCCAAACCAGCGAACTCGAAGCCATTGTCAACAGATTTGAACAGTTACAGGATGGAGGGGAAGACCATTTTGCAGTAATAGAACTCAATGAGCTGACCGCTGACAGTGTAAAGATGTTACAGGCGGAGGCGGATCTCAAGGGAATTTCAATCTCATTTTTTCCAGCAAAAGACAGTCTTTTTTGCAGAGGTGATGCCCGATACTTAAAAGTTGCACTTTTGCATGTGCTGCGAAATGCCCTTGAATCCTGCAGCGCCGGGAACCGCATTCGCGTGGAAACCGAACAGGTGCCGACCGGCGCCACCATCCGGATCATCGACGATGGACCGGGGATACCCGCAGAGGTCCTGGAACATATCTTTGAGCCTTTTTACAGCACCAAGGAAGGATCTACCGGTCTCGGCCTGCCCTATGTTCGCCAGATTATCAGAGAACACAGGGGTGATATTAGCATTGATTCGGCCTTCGGCCGGGGCTGCACGGTAACCATTACTCTCCCCACCCACCTAAGCGAACTGCAGAGAAGCATGCCTCATCTTCCTGACACAACGAAACCCGCTGCAAAATAACCCCTCTGCAAATCACTCCCGTCACAAAACCATAC
>CAZURY010000493.1:0-2033 GCA_964623145.1 uncultured Desulfobulbus sp.
CCGTGCTTTCGCCAGGGATTTTCCAGGTTTTTTTCCCGAAGCATGGCCAGTGATCGACAAATACGGGTACGCGTATTATGCGGCATAATGACATCATCGATAAAGCCGCGACTGCCGGCAACAAAGGGATTGGCAAACCGATCGGTATATTCATCGGTCCGTTGTTTGAGTTTATCCGCATCACCCGCTTCCCGGCGAAAGATGATTTCAACAGCGCCCTTGGGTCCCATGACCGCAATCTCGGCAGTGGGCCAGGCAAAGTTGACATCGCCGCGCAGATGTTTGGAACTCATCACATCATAAGCCCCGCCATAGGCCTTGCGGGTGATCACTGTCACCTTGGGCACCGTGGCCTCGGCAAAGGCGTAGAGCAGCTTGGCCCCGTGCTTGATAATGCCGCCGTATTCCTGGCTGGTACCGGGGAGAAAACCGGGAACATCGACAAAGGTGACAATTGGAATATTAAAGGCATCGCAGAAACGGACAAAACGTCCTGCTTTGCGGGCCGAGGCGATATCAAGGCAACCGGCCAGCACCATGGGCTGGTTGGCAACAATACCGATGGTTGAACCTTGCATACGGGCAAAACCGATAATAATATTGGCTGCATAATCAGGCTGCAACTCGAAAAAATCTTTCTCATCCACCACCTTGACAATCAACTCCTTCATATCATAAGGTTTGTTTTGATCAGATGGGACCAGGGTATCAAGCGATTTTTCCGTTCTTGCAGCGGGATCGTTACAGGGCCAGACCGGCGGCTTCTCTTTATTATTTGCCGGCAGAAAATTGACAAATCTCCGCAGCATCAAAAGCGCTTCCACATCATTGGCAAAGGCCAGATCGGCCACCCCGGAGCGGCCGGTATGGGTCATGGCGCCGCCTAACTCTTCGGCGCTTACCTCCTCATGGGTCACGGTTTTCACCACATCGGGGCCGGTGACAAACATATAGGAACTGTTTTTCACCATGAAAATAAAATCGGTCATGGCCGGTGAATAGACAGCGCCGCCTGCACAGGGTCCCATGATCATGGATACCTGCGGAATCACACCCGAGGCCAGCACATTGCGCTGAAAGACATCGGCATAACCGGCCAGGGCCTCTACCCCCTCCTGGATACGAGCGCCGCCCGAATCATTAAGACCCACCACCGGAGCGCCCACCTTGATGGCGTGATCCATGATCTTGCATATTTTTTCGGCATGGGCAGCGGAAAGAGAACCGCCGAATACGGTGAAATCCTGACTGAAAACAAAAATCAGACGGCCGCACACCGTCCCATATCCGGTGACAACGCCGTCGCCGGGGATTTTTTGTTTTTCCATACCAAACTCGACACATCCATGTTCGACAAACATATCCCATTCTTCAAAACTGCCCTGGTCAAGAAACAGCTCAATCCGTTCCCGGGCTGTGAGCTTACCCCGTTGATGCTGCCTCTCTATACGGGTTTTACCGCCGCCGAGACGTGCTGCCTCCCGCTTGGCTTCAAGTCTTTGTATTATGTCTACATTCTGCATGGAATAAACGGTTCAAGGTTTAAGGTTCAAAGTTCTGGATTCTGGATTTCACAGAGTTCTGTCAATACCCCGCCGGTAGATTTGGGATGAAGAAAGGCCACCTGTTTTCCCCCGGCGCCGGGAACCGGCTGTTCATTAATCAATCGACAGCCGTTCTCTCTTGCCTGTTGCAGCTGTTTTTCAAGATTATCGCTCTGGTAGGCAATATGATGAATACCTTCGCCCCGCTTTTCCAGAAAACGGGCTATCGGGCTGTCCGGAGCCGTGGGCTCAAGAAGCTCGATATGAGTTTCGCCCAAAGTGAAAAAGGCTGTGCGCACCTTTTGACTCTCTACTTCCTCTATCCGTGTGCAGGTCAACCCCAGCCCCTCTTCATAAAACTTTTTGGCTTCATCAATGGAATGAACGGCAATACCGATATGATCAATTTTTTTTAACATTTTTCTACGGTCAGCTTTCATCCTTTTTGGGAAAATGCTCTGTTACAAGATCGAAAAGAAAATTACTCGT
>CAZURY010000494.1:0-2032 GCA_964623145.1 uncultured Desulfobulbus sp.
GAGAATCAGGCAATGTGTTGTCCCGGTGCTTGAGTATCACATTTTAACGCATTTATTTCACATTTCTTCTTCCAACAGGATTAATTCCACAACGGTCTCTTGAAAACCGCCGACCTTATAAAGCCCCGTCATTTGGTAATTTTAGCCTATGCATTTTTCAGGGGCGCTCTTTTTCTGCTTCTCTTCTTTTTTTTCAGTTTGTCCATGGGTCTTTTTTCCGCGCCGCTGCAGCAGTCTCTCTATGCGGGAACACTTTCTTCCCTTCCGACGGATACGGCCCCCCACAACAGGAAGTCCTACAAAACCGCAAAGAATTACCTTCATACCCTGCTGCGCAGCCCTGTTCGCGGAAAGAACCGCCAAAACTGGCTGGCTGGGGTACGACACTTTCGCCGTCTCTACCTGTTGGAACCAAATGGAGCGCTTGCCCCCTCCTGTCTGTATATGATAGCCGGGATGTATCGGCAGATGTTTCAACGCTTCCATCTGCCGATTGATCTTGACGAATCCATAGATTATTATCAAAAACTTGCATCGTTGTTTCCTGCAGACAAACTGGCTGATGATGCGCTGCTTTCTGCGGCGGAACTCTACGAGTCGGTAAAGAAAAAACCTGAACAGGCGGCAATTCTTTACGACAAAATATCGACACAGTATCCTAATGGAGACAAATGGGTAACCGCTCGCAAAAGGCTCAAGAAGCTGCGAGCACGTAATCAGAGTATCCCGGATGCAACCCGGTCCCGTCAACCGGGAGCACATCTTTCCCATATTTTACCAATAAAGCACTGGTCCTCAGCTGATTATACCCGGATTGTTATTCAGGCCTCAAGTCCGGTTCCCTATACAACGAGTTTACTTGAAAAAGACGGAGACCAGCCGAGGCGATTATATATAGACCTGAACAGGAGTTCCGTTTCTCTTCATGATCAAACTCCGATACCCGTTGAGGATGGCCTGTTAAAACGTATTCGCACAGGCCAATTCAACGATAATACGGTTCGAGTCGTTCTCGATATTGAGTCAATTTCCGATTATAAAATTTTCAGTCTGAAGGATCCGTTTAGAATAGTAATCGATGTCCACGGCATAAAAAATAAGAAAAAAACCGTTGCCCAAAAACAGACTGCAGCCTCCACTGTGGGCTCTCCGAAGACAACGCCTGAGGTCAGGGAGACAGCGCCGATTCCAGCTTTTATTACCCTGGAAGATGCCAAGAAACGAAGACCTCGTCGGGGAGTACGGAAAAAACCGGTTAATAAAATCAAGCGTACCGCCGGCTCTAGCCTTTCTCTTGCTCAGCAGCTCGGTCTCGGCATACGAAAAATTATTATTGATCCCGGTCATGGCGGCAAAGACCCGGGAGCCATGGCCTTTGGTCTGAAAGAAAAGGATATTGTGCTGAAGGTTGCAAAAAAAGTAAAAAGAATACTACGAAAAAAATATAAATATGAAGCCCGGCTAACAAGAAATACGGATGTATTTCTTCCTCTTGAGGAACGGACCGCCCTGGCGAACACAACAGGAGCAGATTTGTTTGTCTCCATTCACGTCAACGCGCACCCCAGTAAAACAGTCCGGGGAATAGAAACTTTTTATCTGAACCTTGCCACCAATGCAGAGGCAATGCGGGTAGCAGCACGTGAGAATGCAACTTCCACCCATAATATAAGTGAAATGCAGTCCATTCTCACTGATCTGATGCAGAATTCGAAAATTCTCGAATCATCCAGACTCGCCAAATTTGTCCAGATGAATATGATTTCCGGCCTCAAAAAAAGCAACTATCAGGTGAAGGATCATGGGGTAAAAAAAGCCCCTTTCTATGTGCTTATCGGAGCCCAGATGCCCGCCGTACTGGCTGAGATTTCCTTTATCACAAACCCGACAGACGCTAAACGCCTGCACAAAGACAGCTTTCTTGACGAAATCGCCAGGCAGATAGCCGCCGGTATAACCGCTTATGCCAACCAGCATCTGACGGCGGCAACGCAATACTGAGATTTAATCACCCTGGAAAGCCAGTGTCGCG
>CAZURY010000495.1:0-2031 GCA_964623145.1 uncultured Desulfobulbus sp.
GAAACTTGTTGGCCACTCCCAGGGTCAGGCCGCCCACCAGGGTTCCCCACAGGTTGCCGACCCCGCCAAAGACGACGACCATGAAAGAATCAATAATGTAGGATTGGCCGAGGTTGGGGCCGACATTGGTCAGCTGGGAAAGGGCCACACCGGCAATACCGGCGATACCCGATCCCAGGCCGAACGTCAGGGCATCGACCCTGGCGGCCCTGATACCCATGGCCCGTGCCATGGAGCGGTTCTGGGCCACTGCCCGTACCTGCAGGCCGATGGCGCTTTTTTTCAGAGTGGCGTACAGGCCGGCAAAAACCAGCAGGGCAAAGATTAAAATGGTGATACGGTTGATGGTCAGGGAAAGGACCGGGTTGAGTTGCAGGGACCCGCTCATCCATGCCGGAGTGGAGACACTGCGGTTTAAGGGTGAAAAAATAGTGCGCACCGATTGCTGGAGGATCAGGCTGATACCAAAAGTTGCCAGCAGGGTTTCCAGGGGGCGGCCATAAAGAAAACGAATAACCGTTCGTTCAATAAGAATACCAGTCGCTCCGGAAACAATAAATGCCGCTGGAATGGACAGAAAAAGGGCGGTACCGACGGCGCCGGGCATCAGTTGCTGAAGAACGTAGGTGGTGTAGGCTCCCAGCATAATCAGTTCACCATGCGCCATGTTGATAACCCCGATGACACCAAAGGTAATGGCCAGGCCGATTGCGGCCAGCACCAGCACCGACCCCAGACTGAGACCAAAAAAGATTTTTTCCAGCAGGCCATAGAAGGCAATTTTTGACTCAATGGCAGATAACGTGGATTCGGCCTTGCTGCGAACCTGTTTGTTTTTCTCGTCGGCAAGCAGGTGGATCAGTTCGTTTTTCACCGCTGGATTGAGGTTTCCCTGCAGGTTGCTTAAGGCTTGTAGTCGCCTGGAGCTGTCAACATCACGCAGGCCAACGATGGCCTTGGCCGTGAGCAGGGCTTTGCGCACCTTGCCATTGTTTTCCGTCTGCAGAAGTTTTTCCAGGATTTGCGAGGATTCCGGACTTAAGGACGGTAGCAGCTTGTTGACAGCCTGGAGCCGTTTCTTCGCATCCGGATTTTTTAAATTGATCAGGGCCAGCTCGCCGCGCAGTTTTCCCCGAAGCGCATTGTTGATGGTGATTTTTTTTACTGCCCGCTTTTTAACCATGCCAAGGGATTTACCGGTAAGCACCGATGTAATTGCGACCTGCGGACCTTTGGTCCCAACAAAGACAAGGACATTTTTTTTCTTTAATCGGTAGAGCCTGCCGGCAAGCAGGGCGCCAAGAACCTGTTCCGCCCTCGGGTCGCCACTGGCGGCGATTGTTTTGATGGCCTCTTCCTTACCCTGGAAGTTTCCGTGAGCAAGCTGCATCAAGCCCTGCGCAAACTGTGGGTTACCTTCCGTTGCCAGGCAGAAACCGCTCCCGGTCGCCAGGGAGAGGCAGAGAAAGAGTAGGAGCAGGCAGCAGTGATACCGGCTGGTTAATGGACCCATAAAGATTCTCGGATGGAACGAATTGTTGATTGGTGACCGATTTGACGGAGATATCCGGGAATCGGCAGGCGCCGGCTCCCGGATGGCCGGCGGGGTTATTTTTTTCCGGAACACTTGCCGGTTTTGACGTTGAAGTTCCCGCAGGACAGAGGGGCCCTCCAGTCGGAGATAAGATCCTTGGAGCCGGGCAGGTAATCCGACCAGGCGTCACCGGCGACCATGCCGGGCGTCTGCCAGACAACCTCAAACTGGCCGTCGTCCTGGATCTCACCGATGAGGACCGGTTTGGTGATGTGGTGGTTGGGCATCATGGCTGCGTAGCCGCCGGAAAGATTGGGAACGGTTACACCGATTATGGCTTTCTGAACGGCGGTCGGGTCTGTTGTGCCTGCCTTTTCAACTGCTTTTACCCACATGTTGAAACCGATGTAATGGGCCTCCATCGGGTCGTTGGTTACCCGCGTGTCATTTTTGATAAATTTGTGCCAGGATTCTATAAAATTGTCGTTGACTTCTGA
>CAZURY010000496.1:0-2021 GCA_964623145.1 uncultured Desulfobulbus sp.
CTTTTTTCTTGGAAGGCACAGGGAAATTTTCTCTTTGTGCCTTCTCAATTTTTACCACAATGTGAATGACAAGACAGATGAAGGACACCTTTAATGATAGTAATTTGTCATATACGCCGAAACATGAGTGTGGGATCTGCGGAATTTTCGGCCATGAAGATGCCGCAAAACTAACCTATTTTGGTCTTTATGCTCTGCAGCACAGGGGCCAGGAAAGCGCGGGTATTGTTTCTTCAAACGGTGACAAAGTATTTCTCCACAAAGACATGGGCCTTGTTTCCGAGGTTTTCAGCGAGGCCAGCCTGCAATGCCTGGCCGGTCACCTGGCCGTCGGCCACGTTCGCTACTCGACAACAGGTGAATCCAATATCATCAACACCCAACCCTTTCTTGTCAACCACAAAGGTATGCCTCTGGCCGTTGCCCACAACGGCAACCTGGTCAACACGCTGGACTTACGACGACACCTGGAAGAAAAAGGATCTATTTTCCAGACAACCATGGACAGCGAAATTGTGGTCCACCTGATGGCCAGAACTCTTGATATGGGTCTGGCTAAAGCCATCAAGGAAAGCTTTGCCTGCATCAAGGGCGCTTACTCATTACTGTTGATGACCAGAGACACAATGATTGCCGTACGCGATCCCAACGGATTCCGCCCTCTCTGCCTGGGACGACTGGAAAACGGCGCCTATGTCGTCGCCTCGGAGACATGTGCCCTCGACCTGATAGAGGCGGAATACCAGCGAGACGTTGAACCCGGAGAGGTTCTGATTATTAACGATAAGGGTTTGGATTCTATTTTCCCCTGGGCTCCGCGCAGAAAAAGTTTCTGTATTTTTGAGCATGTTTACTTTGCCCGACCCGACAGCGATGTCTTCGGGTTCAATGTTTATGAAGCCCGCAAACGTATGGGTAAAATATTAGCCCGCGAGGCAAAAATTGATGCGGACTTTGTCATGCCGTTTCCGGACTCGGGAAATTATGCAGCCATCGGCTATTCCCAGGCCTCGGGTATTCCCCTGGAAATGGGTATGATTCGAAATCATTATGTAGGCCGGACCTTTATCCAGCCCAGCCAGTCAATGCGTGACTTTTCCGTCCGGGTAAAACTTAATCCTGTCAGGTCTCTGCTCAAAGGAAAACGGGTCATCATTGTGGAAGACTCGATAATTCGGGGCACCACTGGTCGCAGCCGGGTACAATCGTTGAGGAAAATGGGGGCCAGGGAGATTCATATGCTGGTCAGCTGCCCTCCAACCCGCCATCCCTGTTTTTACGGCATCGACTTTCCTTCAAACAAGGAGCTTATTGCCGCCAAACACAGTCTTGAAGGGATCCGAGATCATCTCGGCCTTGATTCCCTTACCTACCTCAGCCTTGACGGCCTGGTCGAGGCCACTGGTCTCGGACCTGAAAGCTTCTGCCTGGCCTGTTTTACCGGCAACTACCCCATAGAGCCGGATCGGACCTTTCAAAAGGACGCCCTGGCAGGATGTGGCTGTTGAAGTGCTCTTTTTTCTTTTGCCGTCATCGCAAGCTGTGATAGGATGGAAGCGAACAAGGGATTCTATCATTTTTGTCTTCCGGTGGCAGCCCGGCCACCACAGATACGATAAACGCTCTGACACCGGCGATTGTAAAACAAAAGGGTTCCCGAAATAAATACAAATTCTCTTTCAACGACCATTGCCTGAAATAATTATAGATACATATCTGTGCAGCGGATGCGCAACCTGTGTGGAGATGTGTCCGCAAGTGTTCCGCCTTGATCCGGTCAATGAAAAAGCGGAACTGACCAGCCTGCAACCGGAAATAACTGATGCGGTTTACCAGGCAGCAGCTTTCTGCCCTGAAAAATGTATCGAGATTACTGAAGAAGGATGAACATGTAAAAAAATTGAACCGACAGTAATCTTTGGTGTATGATTAACATATTATTAGCTTTCAACCGTCGGTATCGGACTTTTTTTACGACATCGACAATAAAATCTTACGGTGTACCAAACAGACCTGGAGGT
>CAZURY010000497.1:0-2020 GCA_964623145.1 uncultured Desulfobulbus sp.
CTTTCCGTACAGCCGGTGCATTCCTGAAAATGCAGCCAGACAACGGGCGGCCGTTGTGCCGAGGTTGCCGCCTCGACGAGTTTCGGCACCATGGTCTCGGAAAGACCAAGTGCCGCCGCCACCATGGTGCATCCCTTGATAAAACCCCGACGGTTGACCCGGATACCTTTTTTTTGATCCACAACCCGGCGTGCCATGAAACCCTCCTCTGCCTGCGGCATAAACTGAAATTAATCGATTGACTGCAAGCATCAACCTCGAACCGACAAATAACCGATTCTGATACCACCTTAAACTTCCACTGATATATTTATATATTTAGCGCAAAATGGGCGGAAAGCAAGCAAAAAAAGCACAAAAACAAGGAAATATCCATTGTGCAATCTGTGCATTGCACAACTTGCACAACGCACAAGTATCCTTATACCGCCTGGCCGCCCACAGGAGTGCCGCCAGGGGATTAATTATATCGAAATCGTTAATCCTGACGACCACTGAAAAATATTGTCGGAACTGAAAAACTGGCTGCCGTCTATCTGTTCCCTGCCGCCAGACAGGCGGCAAGGACACTGGAGTGCCAGGCCTGTGAAAATACCAGGAAGTGGGAGTATGGCGCGGAGCGCCGGAATTGACGTTACACCGCAGGAGCGGTGTAACGAGAAAAAATATTCTATGGCGGATCTTAATTAGACAGCTAATATATTGAGAATCGCCACAGAACACAATTTGCTGTCGACCGAAGTTTTTACGACGCCATCATATTTGGATTTCGAGTTTATTTTTCGCCCCAAAAAACACAAAAAATAATTGTTAAGATAATAAATTGAGCGGTTCATTTTGCAAGCAGCAATCTGACCCCGTTCTGGGCTGCATTTCTTCCCTGTCTTCCCCGGCCGCTGCCGAAGACCGAGTTTCCATCCGCATCAATCCGGCCACGTTCCCGGGGGGAGGAGACAATGGCATCAATCTGTTCCTGGCTCAGAAACTGGGCTTCGTAAGTATCGCCGTTTGCCGTCAACAAGGAGACAAAGGCCCGCAGATGGTTGCGCGACCCCTTGGCCAGGTTTTGATAGACAAGCTGGATGTCCGTGTTGTCAGTCTGGTCCAGCAGATCATAAAGATCTTTAATGTCAAGGTCTTCAATGGTTGCTCCCACCTGCAAGGCCGCCGACATGGAAACGCTGCCCTGTTGCACCAGGGTGTCGTAGAGTTGCTGCAGTTCGGGATTGGTAAATACTCCGGGGGTGGGATCGGTGACCGGATCCTGCAGACCGTATTTGTCTAACAGCGCCTTAACCGCATCCATATGGCGTTGTTCTGCTGTGGAAATGTTGCGGAATACGGTTATCCCCCATTTGGCAAACAGGGCCTGATAAACATCACGGGCCAGTTTTTCCTCTTCCCGCATCTTGAGAAGACCGGATTCTTCCTCGGGACTCAACTCCTGATAGGGAAGAGAGTCTATGGATGCGGATAAACCTGCTCCCTGTCCACCTCCCCGTCCCATCCCCATGCCCCTGGCATTACAGGTCATCGGCAGAATCATCAGCCCGACTACCAGACCCAGGCCGGCACAAAGTATTTTTTCTTTCGTTGTTTTCATGGTGCTGCTCCGTTGCTTTATAATTGGGAAAAAATATCGTTCTTGTCTGTCTGTTCAATGCAAGAGCAATGCCGGATAATACTATAATAATTTATGTTGGAAAATTGAATGATTATGCCGTTTGTAATGGGAACGGTCAGCGCGAAGGAATCGACATTTTTCAGTTTTTTCGACAAAAATGTCGGATAGGTTTGTCGTCCCCTGCCTGTCTTTTCATGGCTCTGTTTGCAATCGCTCAATTTAAAGCCCAGTTCAGGGACGCCTGGGCATAGAAGTTACTGTCCTCATCGCCGCCGCTCTCCATGCCGTAATCAGCCCGCACGGTCAGAGAGATCCGCCGGGTTACCGACCAGCTCATCAATATATCTCCCTGGTTGAGCAGGGAGTCTTCATTTTCAGAGTATTCAAGCTGGTATT
>CAZURY010000498.1:0-2017 GCA_964623145.1 uncultured Desulfobulbus sp.
GAATCGCCACAGAACACACGACGCAGTAGATCGAAGTTTTTACGACGCCATCAATGGTTTTAGTGGGAAAATTCATATCAAGGGAGGAAAAGATTATGACCAGCAAAAAGGGATCGTTCACTGAAGAGCTGAGTGAAATAATTACCTCCTGTCTGCCGCCGGTTAAGCGATATGTTGCCAACAGATTGCGTATGGCTGTTATTGACGGCGTTCTCGCGCCGGGTAAATACCGGGTTGAAGATATTACCGATGAAATTTATATCCGGCTCAATGAAGATTTCGACTCTGAACTGCTCACGCCGGACCAGGTAAAGATGACAATGTTCATGTTGGCGGACAGACAACTTGAAGAGATTCTTGCCGAGGAGTATGTGCATGGCGACGATGTATCTATCGAGGAGATTGTTGCCGGTGAATTAAAAACCCTGGAAGAAAAATATGTTACGGAAGCTGATGGTGATTTTGTACTCTATGAGGAGCTCGACGATATTTCCTACCAGCATGATCAGCAACAAAAGACGATTTTTTTACTGGAGCCGGGATTTGAAACGGATTTAATCACCACTCTCGACCTGGAAAAAAGCTGCGCCGAAGCTGCCGAGACCCGCAAGGTTCTTGCCAGTACGTATCAACGCCTGCCTTCACTCATCAGCAGCATCCTTGCTCTCCATGTAGCAGGCGGCCTGAGCGTCACCGAAATCGCAGAGATTCGGAAAATGGACAGCAATGATGTTGACAGGATCATCCGCAGAGTAAAAGTTCATTTTCAGGCGGCCTTACAAAGAAGATGAGTCATGATCATGGCCTGAAGCAGGCATGATTTTATACTTCTTGTTCACTCTTCCCTTTTCCATTCTTCCCAAAGAGGCGCCGGGTATATATCCGGCGCCTCTTTTTCCGTTTTTTAAGTCCTGCATAATGACGCTATACCCTTGCCCTGGAATGGTTTTTGCATATTAATGTGTTATTGACTTTTCAGATATTCGTTTGCTCTGCAGGTTTTCGGCCTGAGGATATCTGATGCAATGAGGATGGAGCCGGGTCTGTTTTTCAGGTATTTTTGGAATGAACTTCATTGGAGCGTTGTGTTGTGCAGCGGTAAAACTATGACTGTGATTACTCTTGGAAAAGTGCAGCGGATAATTAACAATGTTCCTGTCAGGAATATGTTTTTCCAAATGAAACAGCTGAAACTTATCCTGACTTCGATAATAATTTTAGCTTACCCACAGTTGTCGCATTCCGGCAACAATATTCTCTTGTTCCTGCCACCTTTACTGGCAAATCAAACCTGTTCCATGAGCTATGATGCCGATGATCCGAAGTTTGATATTTCGTATATGGGGCTTTATTATTACCGGCCGGATCTGTCGCCTTCAGGATACAAATTACGACAGCTCAGTGATGCCCGGTTCAACGGTCTTTCCATGACCGATAAGCGCAAAATTGCCGATAAGCTTCTTACGACCCTCTTTTTTGGATATCCGGCGCCGGTGCTTGATGAAAAATTGACATCAGGCCACTTCCTCTGTTCCGTGCGCCGGGAACTGTCGGAGGAAGAAAATAATATGGTCCAGGTGGAGGCGGAAATACGTGATGAGAGCAGGTATTACCGTGACGATAATAACTGGCGGCCCTATGAGGTGTTTGATATTCTGGCCCGCTTTTATGCCATGAAGCATCTGGATAAACATTACCTGCACAACTGGATGGCATATATCCTGACCCAGACCATCATGTTTTCTCCTGCCTATGAACTGGATTCTTCCCATTATCCGGATGTGTCCAGCGTATACAACTGGTTGGTTATGGATATGGATGATGATGTGGGCATGCGTTATTCCACCTATTTGCACATGACCAGTAGCGATAACTGGCGAAGATTCCGCAGCCCGGAAGATAACGGCCGGGAAATGCTTGAAATTTATACCTTTGATTTTAATGATGCTGATGTGCCCAAGGCAGCAACCACATTGAAAAACTGGTTTCTTGATGAAGACCATGACACCCTGGTCAT
>CAZURY010000499.1:0-2017 GCA_964623145.1 uncultured Desulfobulbus sp.
TAAAGGAAAAAGTCGAATCAAGGTTGTCGTGAAAAACCTCCATGTTGAGATTATATTTTTTAGCAATAGCCCCGTAATAGGCAAGGCCCGATCCACCCATGGCATCGGCGCCGATATGAATCCGGCTGTCAGTGAGAATTACCATGTCGATAACATTGTCAAGGTCATCGACATATGGCGCGACAAAGTTATATTCCCTGATATTGGCATTTCGCAGAGCCGCCTGGAGCGATACCCGGTTCACAGCCTTCAGGTTATCCTCCAGAATGGCATTGGCCCGGTCTTGTATCCAACCGGTTACCCCGGTGTCGGCCGGTCCCCCTTCGGGTGGATTGTATTTGAACCCACCGTCGTCGGGCGGGTTATGGGAAGGCGTGATAACAATGCCGTCGCAGCGGTCGCTATCGGCTTTGTTATGGGTGAGAATAGCATGGGAAATGACCGGTGTGGGAGTATAGCCGAAGTTTTCAGCCCTGCAGACCCGGATATTGTTTGCGGCCAGCACCTGCAGGGCCGTCAGCTGGGCCGGCCAGGACAGGGCATGGGTATCGGCCCCGAGAAAGAGTGTGCCATGGATGCCTGCCTGGTCGCGGTACTCACAGACGGCCTGGGTTACCGCCAGAATATGGTGTTCATTAAAGCTGCGTTTCAGAGAACTGCCCCTGTGGCCGGAGGTGCCGAAACTGATACGTTCATCTTCTTTATCGATATCCGGTGACTGGGTGAAGTATGCGGAAATAAGTTCCGGAACATTGATCAGCATGGATTTGGGCGGCAGTTTTCCCGCCAGGGGATGAATGCTCATTGTTTCTCCTTTGCATCTATGGAATTGACGGCCAATTTTTTTACGGTCAGAGGGATAATCTCCATCTTATGATTGGTGTCCGGATGGGCAGGGGAGGGGCCTTCGGTCTGTATCATGTATTTTCCCGCCAGGGAAAATTCCCGGGCATAGTCACGCGCTCGTCTCGTCCAGTCCTCGGGGTGATCCGGTTCCAGTACCGGCCACACGCCATAAGAAAAAAGCAGGGATCGGCATGTCCGTTCACTCTGGCTGATACCAAGGATCCAGTTGGACAGCCGAAACCGGCTCAGGCTGCGGGCGGTATGGCCGCTGGCCGTCGGGGCGACAACTGCGGCCACTTCCTTGAGTTGACTTATTATGTTTTCAACACCTTTACTGACCGAATCGACAATGGTTGCCTGCCGGGGAGGGGAACTGGAAGACTGAAGGGCACGTTTATAATGTCCCGGCGGCCGGTGGGGTTCGGTGGCCTCGGCAATTTTGGCCAGCATGCGGACCGCATCCAGAGGATAGTCGCCCATGGCCGATTCTTCAGACAGCATGACGCAGTCGGTACCGTCTAATATGGCGTTGGCCACATCGGTTGCCTCGGCCCTGGTCGGCCTGCGGTTATGGGTCATGGACATCAGCATCTGGGTGGCGGTGATAACCGGTTTTGCACGGAGATTGGCCTTGCGGGTGATGAACTTCTGAGCAACGGCAATCTGTTCAATGGGGATCTCAACGCCCAGGTCACCACGGGCGACCATGATGCCGTCCGAGCTGTCAAGGATTTCCTCAATATTATCACGGGCGCGGGCGCGTTCAATCTTGGCGATGATAAATGGCTGATAGCCCATTTCGTGGGCTGCCCGGCGGACTTCTTCAATATCAGCTCCCGAGTTGACAAAGGATTGGCTGATGGCATCAACTCCATGTTCAAGGGCAAACTGCATGCATTCCCGGTCCCGCCCTGTAAAGACACTGACTCCAAGGTCAATGCCCGGAATATTCAGTCCCTTTTTTGACCGAAGCTCTCCTCCTGTTATAACCCTGCAGATGATGTCCATTCCCTCCACCCGTTCCACCCGTAGTTCGATAAGGCCATCGGCAAGGAACAGTATGTTGCCGGTGGCGACGGCCTGCGGCAGCGTTTTTAAAGTGATGGAAACCCGTTCTTTTGTGCCGGGAATGTCCCTGCCGCTGAGGATGAATTGATCTCCCCGGTCCAGG
>CAZURY010000500.1:0-2009 GCA_964623145.1 uncultured Desulfobulbus sp.
AACCAGATCACTTTGTGGTCGATTTCGGATGTGCCGTACCTGCGAGTAAATTGGCAATGTCAGGATTTCAGGGGCAAAAATGTTGATAGTAGACTGTGATGTATGCATTGGATGTGGAATTTGCGAGGAAACTTGCCCCTTTGGAGCAATCTCCGTTAAGGAGGATTGTGCCGTGGTCGGGGATACCTGTACCCTGTGTGGAACCTGTGTTGAAGTGTGCGAGGTTGAAGCGCTTCGGATTGAAGAGGTTGACGCACCGGCTGATTTGAATATTGATGACTGGTCAGGGATCTGGGTGTTTATTGAATCGCGCCATGGCGTCATTGCTCCGGTATCCTTTGAATTGCTGGGCATCGGTCGTAAACTTGCTGATGATCGAGGGGTTACGCTTTCCGCGGTTCTTCTTGGAGATGATGTTGAACAATATTGCGATCAATTGATTGCCGGCGGTGCTGATACGGTACAGCTTGTAGATGACCCGGCGCTTGCACAGTATCGGGAAGATGTCTATGGCCGTGTTCTTGAACGATTGATTCAGAAGAATAAACCGGAAGTGGTCCTTGCCGGGGCGACTGCAATAGGGCGGTCTGTCATTCCGCAGGTTGCTACGGCTCTTGGCGCCGGCTTGACAGCCGATTGCACACAGTTGGCCATTCGGAAAGAAGATGGCATGCTGCTGCAGACCCGACCTGCTTTTGGCGGCAATATTATGGCAACCATCGAGTGTCCCCGCTCCAGGCCTCAAATGGCTACCGTCCGTGCAAATGTTATGGCGCCGCTTGAACCTGATTCAAGCCGTAAAGGAGAGGTGATCCAGGTCAGGATGGAAAAGGAAGTGTTTGCCTCAAGCATTGAGGTCCTCGAAACAATACAGGCGGAACAGGACCAAGTCAACATCCAGGAGGTAGAAGTTCTGGTCGCTGGTGGCCGAGGACTTGAAAGTGAAAAAGGGTTTGAAATTATTCGAGAGCTTGCCGACGAACTTGGAGGAGCCCTTGCCGCCTCCAGGGCGGCGGTGGATGCAGGCTGGGTTTCCTATCCCCATCAGGTCGGCCAGACAGGTAAAACCGTCTGTCCTAAACTTTATATTGCCTGTGGTATTTCCGGCGCCATACAACATGCAGTCGGCATGCAGTCCGCTAAAACCGTCGTTGCTATAAACAGGGATGCGGATGCTCCCATTTTCGATATAGCAACCTATGGAATCGTTGGGGATCTATTTGAAGTTGTTCCGGCCCTGACCAAAAAAATTAAGGAGATCAGGAAATGAGCCTGCAGGGGAAAATTGCCTTGGTTACCGGCGGCAGCAGGGGAATTGGCCGTGCGGTTTGTCTGCGTCTGGCTTCCATGGGATGTGTGACCTGGGTAAATTACGTCTCGAATTCGTCAGCTGCTGAGGAAACGGTGGCCCTGATTGAAAAAATCGGCGGCGCAGCTTTTGCTATTGCCTTTGATGTTGCGGATAATAATGCTGTACAAGAGGCGATAAAGAAAATTACCTCCGAGTCAGCCGCTCCTGAAATCCTGGTGAATAATGCCGGTATTACCCGTGATGGTCTTATGGCCAGGATGAAAGAATCGGATTGGGACCTTGTTCTGGATACTAATTTAAAAGGGGCCTTTCTCTGTTCCAAGGCCGTGATGCGCGGCATGATGAAAAAACGTTGGGGTCGTATCATAAATATCAGTTCCGTGATAGGATTTCTTGGCAATGGGGGCCAGGTGAACTATGCCGCCGCTAAGGCGGGTATGACCGGCTTCACTAAATCAATGGCCAGAGAATTAGCTCCACGACAGGTTACTGTTAACAGTGTAGCTCCCGGCTATATTATAACGGATATGACCAGTGCACTTTCCGATGAAATACAGGAAATGATCCGCGCCCGGATACCATTGGGCAGTTTAGGAACCCCTGAAGATGTTGCCGGCTGTGTTGCTTTTCTTGCATCAGAGGAAAGCGGCTACTTGACCGGACAGACTTTGCATGTTAATGGCGGTATGTATATGGG
>CAZURY010000501.1:0-2006 GCA_964623145.1 uncultured Desulfobulbus sp.
TAAATGGCCTGTGCTTGACAAAGCTGAAGCTGTTGGCTACTACTGAAAGGTTTTCACCTGAATTGAGCGTTTCATTTTGGCAGGAGTCAGCTTCGGGAAGACGGACGCCGGTTTCCGGTGTGCCTGAAGGACTATCCGGCTTTAGAATACACGGGCAGAGAGAAAAATATTTTCATGACCAACAGGGAAATTATATCCAGATTATACCTGGTACTTACTCCATATCGCGGCAAGCTTATAATCGCCATGGTGGGAATGGTCATCGTCGCCGGCTTTAATGCTGCCCAGGCCTATATGGTCAAGCCGCTGCTGGATGAGATTTTTGTTAACAAGGATAAAGTATTACTCAATATTTTACCTCTTGCCCTGCTGGCGCTGTTTCTGGTGAAGGGTATTTTTTATTTCATCTACTCCTACCTTCTCGAATGGGTCGGACAGTGTGTGATCCGCGATCTGCGCAACGCCCTGTATGCCCATTTGAACAGATTGTCCCTGTCATTTTTTCATAATACCCCTACCGGAGAATTGATTTCACGGATTATTAACGATGTTACCATGCTCCAGGGCGCGGTTTCCCATGCCCTGATCCGTGTGTTACGGGATTTTTTTTCAGTGGTTGGTCTGCTCTCTGTAATTTTTATCATGGACTGGAGACTTGCCTTGATGTCCATGATTATTCTGCCCCTGGCCGCAGCTCCCATAATTATCTTCGGGAAGAAATTCCGACAGGTATCCACCAGCTACCAGAAAAGTATTGGCGAGGCGACAAATATTCTTCATGAAACCATTGGCGGCGCCCGGATTGTTAAGGCTTTTTGTATGGAAAGGGCGGAAGAACAGCGCTTTGCCGGCAGGGTCAGCCACCTGTTTGATACCCTGATGACCGAGACCAGGTATAGATGTCTGTCCCATCCCATGATTGAATTTCTCGGTGGTGTGGGCATGGCCCTGATTATCTGGTTCGGCGGCATGCAGGTCCTTAAGGGTAATTCGACCACAGGTACGTTCATGTCCTTTCTGACCGCTCTGATCATGCTCTATGAACCGGTAAAGGGGGTCAGCAAGATCAATTCCACCATTCAGTCCGGACTGGCTTCAGCCACACGGATATTTGGTCTGCTTGACACCCGTCCTGATGTTGTTGAGCGGTCGAGTGCGATCAATCTGCCGCCTTTTCATGACTGCATTGAATATAGAGATGTGACGTTTTCCTACGGTAAGGATGAACCGGTTCTACACAGGATTAATCTGAGAATCAGGCGTGGCGAGGTACTGGCAGTGGTCGGCCCATCCGGTGGTGGAAAGACAACGCTTGCTGATTTGCTGCCTCGGTTTCATGATGTGGATTCCGGGATATTGTTGATTGACGGTATCGATGTCCGGGATGTAACCCTGCATTCACTTCGGAGTCAGATCGCCCTGGTAACTCAGCAGACTATTTTGTTTAATGACACTGTCGGCAACAATATCGGCTATGGCAGTCCGGCCTGTAGTCAAGATGATATTCGACGGGCCGCCGATGCGGCGTTTGCCCTCAAATTTATAGAAGAATTGCCCTTGGGCTTTGATACGATAATCGGTGAATCAGGGGCGCGGCTGTCCGGTGGCCAGCGGCAGCGTATCTCTATTGCCAGGGCTATTTTAAAAGATGCCCCAATATTGGTCCTGGATGAGGCTACCTCCGCCCTTGACACGGAATCCGAGCGTAAGGTGCAAAAGGCCCTGGAAAATCTTATGAAGAACCGGACAACCATTGTTATTGCCCATCGGCTGTCAACCATTAAAAATGCCGATCGGATTATCGTCATGCAGAATGGACGACTGGTTGAAGAAGGCAGCCATGATGCCCTTTTGCAGCAAGGGGGTGTCTATGAGGGGCTGCACAGTATGCAGTATGGCGGCTGACATGGACGCAAAAAGTCGGCAATCCGTCCGGGGCTGATGTGATGCAATCGTAACTACTCACAGCCACGCCATCTTCGAAGTCTCCGCTGCGCTACGCTTAT
>CAZURY010000502.1:0-2005 GCA_964623145.1 uncultured Desulfobulbus sp.
TTGCCGCCTGGAGCCTGATTGAATATCTTCGCCTGTCTGAGCAGGACCGCATTCTCCTGGTTCTACCTTTGGCCTTTGATTACGGGCTTTATCAGCTCTTGATGGCCATGAAACTTGGAGCGACCCTGATTGTTGAGCGCTCCTTTACTTTTCCCGGCCAGATTTACAAGAAAATGCATGAGGAGCATGCAACTGTCTTTCCGGGAGTTCCGACAATTTTTGCAACCATGATCAGCGGGCACCGGAAAAAAGAGCTTATCTTTCCGGAAATTACTCGCATCACGAATACCGCTGCCGCGCTTCCTGCCGATTTCATTCCCTGGTTGCAGGAAATATTTCCCAATGCGCTTATTTACAAAATGTATGGCCTGACCGAATGTAAAAGGGTTTCCTATCTCGAACCTGAGCTGGTTCATGACAAACCGACTTCAGTGGGACAGGCGATTCCCGGCACTGAGGTTTTCCTGCGCACACTTGACGGTAAACCGGTACCTCCCGGAGAACCGGGGATTTTGTATGTCAGGGGGCCGCATGTTATGGCCGGATACTGGAATCAACCTGAATTGACCGGTGAAATGCTCAAGCCGGGCTTGCTGCCTGGAGAGCGGATCCTGTGTACGGGTGATTGGTTTTCCATGGATGAGGATGGATTTCTTTATTTTTCCGGACGCAGTGATGATATTATTAAAACACGGGGGGAAAAGGTCAGCCCGGTGGAAGTTGAACAGATCCTGCATGGTATTGATGGTATCAAAGAAGCTGTTGTTGTCGGGGTAGATGATGAGCAGCTTGGCCAGGCAATTTGTGCGTTTGTAGTTGTGCGAGCGGGATGTGAATTGTCTGATCGCCGAATAAAAAAGATGTGTCTTGCCCGGCTGGAGAATTTTATGGTTCCTAAATATATAGTCGAATTAAGCGAGATGCCGAAAACAGCAAACGGAAAGATTGATAAAAAGCAACTATTGCAAAGTATACAGTCTTGATCATGGATCACTCATTCTACAGCCGACTTCTGGCACGCCTTGAACGCGATCTGGTACTCTTGCCGGATAAACCAGAGGAAAGTGCGGAAACAACCTTGGCCGCATTATGGTGGCTGGCAGCCGGAAAACCTTTTTCGGCTGGAAAAGCCGCACAACTGCCATTGGAAGATCTGGATGGCCGACAACAGGAAAGACTTGTCAGGCTTGTCGATCAACGTTTATCCGGTATCCCTCTTGCGCATATCACCGGCAGGCAGCAGTTTATGGGAGTTGAGTTGCTGACCACGAACCAGGCATTGATTCCAAGGAAGGAAACGGAAATCCTTGGCCGGGCTGCTTTGCGTCTGTTAGGAGATATTGAACGAACAATAGAGCGTCCCCGTATCATGGATATCTGTACAGGCGCAGGCAACCTGGCGGTTATCATGGCGTTGCACAGTCCGGCCGGCCGTATCTATGCATCTGATTTATCAGAGGATGCGGTTTCCCTTGCAGAGAAAAATGCGGCTTTGCATGAAGTTGCCGACCGCGTTGAAGTTCGTGCGGGTGATCTGTTTGCAGCTTTTGATGAGCAGAAATTTTGGGGTTCAATGGACCTTGTTACCTGCAATCCTCCCTATATCTCCAGTGCAAGGGTTGAGGGGATGGTTGAGGAGATTTCCGGCCATGAGCCGACACTTGCCTTTGACGGCGGCGCTTTCGGCATAAAGATCCTTCATCGTCTCATTAAGGAAGCGCCATCTTTTATGAAAAACAACGGCTGGCTGGCCTTTGAGGTCGGCCTTGGCCAGGGAGAGGCGATGATAAAACGCATGAAAAAGAACAATATGTATGCCGAGGTCACCCCGCTTGTCGATGAGGGCGGAGAAATACGAGGCATCATTGCTGGAAACGGAGGAGTAAAGTGAACCAGGCGCCGACAGATTATCATTTATGTACCCGCTGTGTGCTGCCCAGTACCTTTCCGGGCATATCTTTTAACGACAAGGGCGAGTGCAGTTATTGTCAGCGCTATCGCGGCA
>CAZURY010000503.1:0-1996 GCA_964623145.1 uncultured Desulfobulbus sp.
AGATAAGCGTAGCGCAGCGGAGACTTCGAAGATGGCGTGGCTGTAAGTAGTTACGGCCGATTTACTGCGGTTTTGAGATAATTTTCGAGAAAAATAGAGAATATTATGACCAATCAGAGTGCATTTGATCCAAATCATATCAAAGAAACAGCCCTGTCGGAAACTTCCGGTTTGCTTGACGAGCTTAACCTGCCGCCTGCTTTTATTGCTTTTTTGCGAAAAAACCAGCGTATACTGTGGATAATTATAATAATTGTTGCCACAATTGTTATCGCTTTTTCTCTTTATGGTTCGTACCGGACGTACCGGGAAAATAAGGCAACAGCCGCCATGGATGCCGCTTTGCTTGCAGATAAAGGACAACAGGTTGAGTTACTGAAAAAAATTGTTCATGATTATAAGTCCACCCCCATTGGACGTTGGGCAAGAATCGAACTGGCGCAGATTGATATAGAGGAAGGAAAACCGGCGAATGCGATTGAGGAATTTACGCAGGTTAACCTGGTGATCGACCCTGAAAATCCATTAAAACCCCTTGTGTTATATAAGTTAGCTGGATTATTGGAAGAAAAGAAAGACAATGATGGAGCTCTTGCCCTATATAAGGAATTAACCGGGTTCACCGGTTTTGAAGCAGATGCCCGGTACGCCATGGGCCGGGTATATACAGCCATGAACAGGAAGGCGGAAGCCCTTACCGCCTACCAGCAATACCTCAGTTTAACAGAGAAGTCACCGGTTGGCGAGCAAGACCAGAGACGTGCGCTGGTCGAATATGCAATGAAAGAGCTGGAATAACTGTTCGTGGAGATTCTTACCAGCCCAACTGAAATGGCAGCATGGGCCGGGGAGCAGGCAGGCCGTGGATGTACGCTGGCGCTGGTTCCCACCATGGGGTATTTTCACCAGGGACACCTTGCGCTTATGCGCATGGCTGCGGAAAAAGCGCAGAAGGTGATCGTCAGCTTGTTTGTCAATCCCATCCAGTTCGGAGCCGGTGAAGATCTGGACCGATATCCGTCGGATCTTCAGCGTGATACTGAACTGGCTGCTCGGGAGAATGTTTCGGTCCTTTTCACCCCAACGGTTGAGGATATGTATCCCCCTGGATTTCAGACGACTGTTTCCGTTGCCGGGTTGTCGGATCACCTCTGCGGAGCTGATCGACCCGGTCATTTTGATGGCGTGACAACAGTGGTCTGTAAATTATTCAATCTTATTTGTCCTGACTGTGCAATATTTGGAGAAAAAGATTTTCAGCAACTGGCGGTTATTCGCCGGATGGTTGCTGATCTCAATATGAATGTCAACATCCTGGCGCATCCGATTGTTCGAGAACCGGACGGCCTTGCCATGAGTTCCAGAAACAGCTATCTCAAAAACGAGCAGCGGCAAAGTGCATTATGCTTGTCCAGGGGTATTGAACGAGCCCGGATATTATATGCCGGAGGAACCCGTGACACCGGACTTCTTGAACAAGAGGTGCGACAATTGATTGCACCTGTTGTCGATGCTGACATCCAGTACATCAGTTTTGTGGATCACATCACGCTTGAACCTGTTGACCAGGCGGATGATACGACCAGGATTCTTGTTGCCGTTACCATAGGCGGTCGGGTGCGACTGATTGATAATGGTCAGCTCGGGCGGAGATAAATCCTGGATCAGAATTTTTACAGAAACGATCTATTGATACCTAACCCGGATAAACCGAAAAATTCGAAATAAGAAACACGAAATTCGAAACAATATCAAATCACCATAGACCGAATGATCAATATGGTTCCAATGCTCGATACTGTCAATTGCCCTTGTTTGTGTCATTGAAATATTCCGGAGTTGGAATTTGTTTCGGATTTCGATATTGGGATTTCGAGTTTATTTTCGGCCACAAAAAACACGAAAATAATTGTTAATATACTAAATTAATACAGAACAAGAAAAAGAACAATGCAGCGAATAGTGTTACGGGCCAAGCTTCACCGGGCCACCATTA
>CAZURY010000504.1:0-1996 GCA_964623145.1 uncultured Desulfobulbus sp.
CACCCATATCGGCGAAGCCATCCAGTACCGGCGCATCCAGTACGGGGCAGGGTGAGTGAGGTCAGGTAATTTGATATATGATTTCGGATTAGCAGGAGAAATCCATAATAGATAAATCTGACAACCTGTTTTTTGTTATATATGATCGCACAACTTCTTTGTTTCCTATACGTCAGGCCTTTATAAATTGCTTTCCCGATACCTTGCAATCAGAAAAGTTAGTTTAACAAAATCATTGCCGCTCAATGTTTTTCCTGGCTCACCGATACGATCAAGGGCTGCAAGTTTTGATTTTTCTTGCCGGGTAATATAAATGTTGCTATAATTCTGTCAATTTTCAAATACATGTTATGAAATCGTCACATGCATATCATGTTACCCCGGTCGTGCAGTCCGTCCCTGATATTTATTGCTGTTGGAATTTCGGCTTTTTCTGCAACTACCTGCCATCTTACCTATGATGGAGCCGGAAACCATATAAACCTGGCATCCAACTCAGTGACTAAGACTGTGAGGGAACCGGTGATGCTGCGAGAGGCAGCTGCTGTATGTCATCCACCAGTATCAACGTTATCTCTAACAACAATAAGGACACCGGCCAACCATAACAGCATGGTGGACAACGGCGAAATCAAGTCCAGCATAGAGCCGTACAAAATGTTCAGAAAAAATTTAAGTTATATGAGGCGTTGATAGTTGAACAAAATTCAGAGATAAGCAGAGATATTTTTCCTGTGAGCCATACAACAAACGATTGCGATGTATTTTTGTGGATGGAGAAAAGAATGGCAAAATTTATCCCGCAGCAATTAAGTAAATCCTTTTATGTGTCTTTAATTGGCCTTCTTTTTCTTTTTTCATTTCCCTTTCTATCTATATCTGCCACGATTCATTATAACTACGATGATATGCATCGTCTGTTGCGTGTTCAATATGAAACGGAACCGATTATTGAGCGTACTTATGATGCACTTGGTAACAACCTCTCGATTGCGATTTCCCAAGCATCCTTAACAAATCATCCGCCAGCTGATCCTGCTAATTTCTCCCCCGCCGACCTTGCCGCCGATGTCAATCCTGCCAGTGTGGTTTTAAACTGGAATGGCGGCGATCCCGATAATGGTGACTACGTTACATATAAACTCTTCTTTGGAGAAAACCCTGATCCAGACCTTGTAACAAGCGGTCTTGACCAGCCTGAATTTTCGGTCACCGGCCTGAAATCCCTGACAACCTATTACTGGAAAGTCGTTGCTCGGGACAGTCATAATGAAATCGCTGAAAGCTCAGTTCTGAGTTTTACCACGGGGAACACTCCTCCTCTCAGTCCAACGGAACCGTCACCAGCCGATGATGCTGCCGTTACACCCGATAATGTCTACTTAAGTTGGAGTACAGCTGTTGATCCGGATCAGGGAGATACCGTCACTTATGATGTATATTTCGGGACATCTCCGACGCCTCCACTTGTAATTAATAACACCACGGAAACCAGTTATACGGTTGGCGCATTAGATCCCGCAGGGACCTATTACTGGAAAATAGTCACAAAGGATAATCATGGCGCTGCGACGGAAGGACCGGTCTGGACCTTCACCACCATCGATCATGCTATTCAGAACTTGCAGAATGTCACGTATTCGTCGGATACGACATTAACCAGAGCCGGCGGCCCATATCTTATCTCGGGGCAACTGAAAGTTGATCAGGGGGTAACCTTAACTATTGAGCCAGGCACGGTCTTAAAATTTCAGGCGTATGCGTCTTTGACGGTTAATGGAACCTTACACGCCATTGGCACAGCAAATAATAATATTGTTTTTACTTCATACAAAAATGACAGGTTTGGAGGAGATACCAACGCTGACGGAAATGCAACCATACCAGCTCCCGGAGACTGGAATGGAATCACATTTAACAACGGCAGCGATGGGAGTTCATTTGAGCACTGTATCATCGAGTATGCAGGTTCCAATGGCGCGATCTACGTTTACCA
>CAZURY010000505.1:0-1989 GCA_964623145.1 uncultured Desulfobulbus sp.
TGAGTATGGAATCAACCCTGGACAGAGAACAGGAGCAACTCATCCGGGCCATGCGGGAGGCGGTCGCCCGCACCAGTTCCATTATTTCAGGGTTACAGCGATTTACCTCGCCGATACAACCGGAAAAAGCATCCCTGGCCTTCGACGACCTCATTCGGCAGCAGATAGCCCTGTATCAGCCGCTTTGCAGAGAACAGTCCATCGTTGTCACCACGGAGATTGAAGACAATATCATCCTGAAGGGTGACCGGAATCTGCTTGCCGAACTGGTTGAAAACATCCTGAAAAATGCGATCGAATCCCAGACGGGGGGCGGTGAGATTGAGATTTCTCTCAACCGGGAGGCACAGCTTGTCGTCCTGCGCATGAAAAATTGTGGATTTCTGCTGTCTCCGGCCGAAAGCAACCGGTTGGGCGAGCCATATTTTACAACCAAAACCAGGGGTACCGGCCTGGGGCTTGCCATCACCCGGAAAATAGCCGAGGCACATGGCGGGCAACTCCTCATCATACCGGATTTCTCAGGCCATACCCTGACCATTCGAGTGGAACTTCCCCTTGCATCCTCCACACTGAGAGAACGACAATGAACATACTGGTTGTAGACGACGAAGAGCTGCAGCGCACCATGCTGCAGGGATTTCTCGAAAAACAGGGACACCTGGTCATGGCAGCGTCAAGTGGAGAGGAGGCATTGCGTCTCTTCATGGATCACCCTGTGGAACTGGCCCTGCTCGACCATCGAATGCCGGAAATGAACGGGGATGAGCTGCTGGCCCGGCTTAAGGAGATCAATCCAACTCTGCGGGCTGTTATGATCACTGCCTTTGGTGATGTGGATACCGCTGTCAGGGTCATGCAGCTTGGCGCTGATGATTTTATGGAAAAGCCGGTCGATCTTACCGTTCTCCTGGATAAAATCCAGCAAATGCAGGAGAAAATCCTGGTGGATCAGGATGTTGAACAGGTGGAGGCAATCATCAACACCGACAGGCTGCCCGTACGGATGGTGGCGGCCAGCCCAGCCATGAAGGAACTGCTGTCCCTTGCCCTGCGAGCGGCGCCAACGCCCTGGACCGTTCTTATCCGGGGTGAAACCGGCACCGGCAAGGAGTTGATCGCCCGCTTGATTCACCTGCTGAGTCCGCGCAAAGACAAACCGTTTGTCGAACTCAACTGTGCGGCCGTCCCTGAAGGGTTGTTTGAGTCGGAGCTGTTCGGCCATGAAAAGGGCGCCTTCACCGGAGCGCAGGCAAGGCGGCGCGGTCTTTTTGAACAGGCTGACGGCGGCACCCTGCTGCTTGACGAGGCAGGAGAACTGCCCCTGGCAACCCAGGCAAAACTGCTGCGGGCATTGCAGGAGGACACCATCACCAGGGTCGGCGGGGAAAAGCCGGTTAACGTCGATGTACGGATCATTGCCGCCACCAATCGTGATCTAAAGGAAATGGTCAGCCAGGGCAGGTTCCGGGAAGATCTTTTTTTCCGGCTTAATGTTATTGAACTGGAAATTCCGCCCCTGCGCCGGAGAAAAGAAGACCTGGCGCCATTGATCGACTTTTTTCTTAACAAATTTGGTGTGACGGCACAATTCGACCCCAGGGCAATGGCCCAGCTTTGCAAGTATAATTTTCCCGGCAATGTCCGGGAGCTTGAACATATTCTCCAGCGAACCATTACCCTTGCCCGTTCCTCCACCATCGGCCTCTCCGACCTGCCGCCCGAGATTCGTAATTTTCACGGTCCCGATGACAACGGCAGCCTGAACCAGCGTCTGGCCGACATGGAAAGGAGAATGATTCTGGACGCCCTGGAGGCAAACAACTGGGTCCAGACCAGGGCTGCCGAGGATCTTGGCATCAGCGAAAGGGTCCTGCGCTACAAGATGGACAAGGCAGGCATTAAAAAATAACCGCGAAAAATATCTGCAAAAGGAGATCTACCTAAATTGAGCGATTTTCATTTCGCCCTAAGCTGTAGGTTTTGTGC
>CAZURY010000506.1:0-1987 GCA_964623145.1 uncultured Desulfobulbus sp.
GGGGCTAAATGAAAATCGCTCAATTTAGGATAAACGTTTGCAAGGCTCTCTTATCCGCCAGAGGCCGACCTTTTACTTGATTCCAAATTATTCGCTGTTTTCCCTCGACAAAAAACTATTTTTTACAAAAATTAGAAGTGCGGTCCCCTTCTGCCCGCATGTCACCGTTGATAATCATATCAACTCCAGGGCCAAGAAGAGCACGTAAATGGGAACATATTTTATCCCACCGGCCGCCTTCTATCCAATGAATTATATCGTCATGAAGAATATTTTGAAACAGGGTTTTGCGCTCATCACTTGTATCAGCGGCTCCAATGACAAGCGGCCGAAGCTTTCCCATCAGCTGGAGAAGCTGTTCATATTCATCCCCGTATTGTCCTGCAAGCTTTTGCCGTACCATTGCGGCAAGAGCAGGGCTTTTACCGGCAGTTGAAACAGCCAGTGTCAGATCGCCACGGCGAAGAACAGCAGGCACATGAAAGGTGCAGAGTTCCGGTTTATCAGCCACATTGACAGGAATTCCCGATGCCTTGGCATCGACGGCAATTTGTTGCTGTACATCCGGCGAATCGGTGGCTGCAAAAACCAAAAAAACACCGTGGAGATCATCGGCGTGATATGTTCTTTTTTGCAGGCAACATTGTCCATGGGCAGCAAGTCGGGCAATGGTGGTCGTCACCTCGGGACTGACGATGACGACTTCTGCCTGTTCCGAAAGCAATCCGTATATTTTTCGTTCGGCAACCTTTCCACCGCCAACAACCAGACAACGCTTACCACGAATATCAAAAAAAACAGGATACACCCTCTTCTCCGGGACGCTATTGATATAGGGAACCTTGAAAAAACAAAAACTTCATTGTAACAAATCCTGATCCCTGAAAAATTATCGGGCAACCAACCTGGTCAAAAGCACTTCCTTATCCTCTTCAAGGCTTTTCAACTTTTTCTTCTGGGCGGAAATGACATAATCGGCCTCGGCCATCTTTAAAAAAGGCGCAAGACTCTTACGTCGAATATCATGGGCCAGATAAATGACACCTCCCGGGCGCAATGCTTTTTGCAGCAGGGCAAGCAATGGCCCAAAAAATTCCTCCCTGAACAGAATTTCTGCGCCGAGGATAACATCATATTGCTTCATCGCAGGGGGATCCAACCAGTCCAGAAGCATGCAGTCAACATCAAGACCGCTGGCAGCAGCGCTCACCCGCTCAAAATCGAGAATCAATTCTTCATAATCAGTTAAAGTAACTGCGCATCCCTTTGCCGCAGCCATAAGTCCGGGAGCGCCAAGACCGGCTCCGAGTTCCAGTACCCTGGTTTCGGGAGAAAAAGTTTGTCCGCCGACAAATTCAGACAAGACAATAGCTGCCTCCCAGAGACGAATCCAGAAAGGAAAGTCGGACACATTCTGCAACGGATCTTTTCCGTCAAGGATCTGTTCAAGATCGGTAATTTTCAACAGATGAAGCCGTATATCACCAATTGACAACGGTTCAAAAGCCACTTTATACTGTTGGCTGATCGTCTCATACAGAATTTTCTGATGAGCAGGTAGAGTCTGTGGGTCCATAATGTGAAATATGTGTGGAAATCAAAAAAAAACGGGTTGATGGCAAAGCATCAACCCGTTTTTAAAATCTTCAAAAAAAAATAAATCTATATCAGCAACCTTCGATGGCCTTTTTCTTTGCGGCTTTAACCGTAACAGCCTGGCCTGCTTTCAATTTATCGGCTTTTTTACAGGTCATGGTAACCGTGCTGCCGTCAACCTTATCAACAGTACATTTCACCTTTCCTGCCAGTGCGCTGCCGGCGCTGAAGGCAAAAGCAACAACCATAACAACTGTGAGCATCTTTTTCATAACATTCTCCTTGGTAAGAATTGAATTAGTAAACCTGCTCATTATAAAAATCAATTTTCTATTATTTTATTTTATACAACATATAAGAAATACTAAGACATTGTCAATAAAAAATTCCA
>CAZURY010000507.1:0-1978 GCA_964623145.1 uncultured Desulfobulbus sp.
CGGAGTCTCGCAGGCTCGCTTACCTGCGCTGTCGCGTGTAGACTTAACCCGGATATTTCACTGGTACGCGCAGACTCGATCGTGCAGATAAGCGGAGATTTCGAAGATGGGTGCCTGTGAGCAGTTACAAAATATCTTTTGTGTCAAGAAGATTGGAACAATATAATTTATTTATACGATCATTGAGAACGGTTCACGCCGGAATCGTTAAAGTAAAAGTGGCCCCGGAGCCGACCCTGCTGTCTACGTCCACTGTGCCGTCATGGCATTGGGCAATGTGTTTGACAATGGCGAGCCCGAGGCCCGTGCCGCCGCTTTCTCTGCTTCTGGCCTTGTCGCAGCGATAAAAACGCTCAAAAATTCTTTCAAGATGTTCCTGGCCGATACCCGGCCCCTGATCACATATCCGGATCTTGATAAGGTCTTTTCCGCTCGCGTTGGTTTCAAGGGCGGCCTGAATCAAAATCTCTTTACCCTCGGGACTGTATTTGATCGCATTGGTAAGTAAATTGATGATCCCCTGCTCAAGCATGGCTGCATTGACATTTGCGGTCAACGCGGGATCACATTCTATGTGGACAGGGACCTTTTTCTGCTCCGCCTGGGGCGTGCAGTCCTGGACCACTGCTTCAAGAACAGGACGAATTTTTTTCTGCTCAAGAGCTATATTATGATTTTTGAACCTGTCCTCAATGCGGGCCAGGGTCAGTAGATCGTCGACAATTGCATCAAGACGTCGACTTTGCCGTTCAATGATGCGGAGAAATTTTTCTGCCGATGTGCCGTCTTCCATGGCTCCGTCAAGCAGGGTTTCAACATAACCGCGAATTGCGGTAACCGGGGTCTTTAATTCATGGGAAACATTGGCAACAAAGTCCTGGCGAATATTTTCCAACTGGTTTATTCGGGTAAGATTATTGATAATCACCAGGCTGCCCAGTCGTTTCCCCTCGCCGTCAAACAGAGGTACGGCATGGAGCCGCAGGCTCATTTCCCGGCCGCCTTCCATCAGGTTGAGATCTTTTTTTATCTGGTTGTCACTCTCCAGAGCAGCGCTGAGAAATCCCTGCAGCAACCTATTGCGGATAACGCCTTCCAGGGGCTTTCCCTGTACCCCTTTGCCGTCAATGAGAAACAAGGTGGCTGCGGCCCTGTTGACCCGGATAATTTTATGGTCGGCGCCGATGGCAAGCACCCCGTCGGTCATGCTGGAGAACACCGCCTCAAGCTCATTACGCTGCTGGCTGATCATCATGATACGGCTGTGTATCTGTCGGCCCATGGTATTGAGGGCCTGCCCCAGATCGGCAATTTCCCTGGCCACATAGTCATCACCCAGGATGATCGGGTTACCGGTTTCACCGGCGCTCAGCTTCTCGGCGCCCCGCTGCATCTGTTCAAGAGGGGCGCTGATGCGGCGGGCCAGCAGATAGGAAAGCCAGGCTGCAAGCAGGGCAACGGACAGGGTGCCGAGGATTATTTTTTTGCGAATATCGGCCAGCACGGCATCCAGGGCTGTTGCCGGCACGGAAAGACGGAGTACTCCCTGTAAAGGATGGTTGGTATAAAGCGGCATGGCCACATAGAGCATTCTGCGGCTGAGTGTTTTGCTGAAACGCAGCGAGGAACCTGTGTCGCCGCTGTAGGCAACCTTGATTTCCGGGCGGCTGCCGTGGTTGTCCATGCGCGCAGGATCCTCATTGGAGTCGGCCAGCACCTTTCCTTTACCATTTATCACCGTAATGCGTGTTGATGCAGCGCGCCCGGCCTGTCGGCAGAAGGTCTGTAAGCCGTTTGCATTATGTTCGAGCAGTTGCACAATATGGGGTCTGAGCAACAGCGCCCGATCACCAATATCCTCCCGCATCTGCTGATAGTAAAAAGAACGGATCATTGCGCTGCCGTACAGGGAAACCGCAGCAATGGAACAGGTGACGATCAACAGGACGGCCAGGAAGATCTGCCAGAAAAGTCGGAT
>CAZURY010000508.1:0-1969 GCA_964623145.1 uncultured Desulfobulbus sp.
CCATGGCGGTGACCTATTTTTTAGGTGTCTTTAATGATAATTTTTTTAAACAGGCCGTGCTGCTGCTGGCCGTGTCGGCAGGAATGTCGGGCCTGCAGGGCAGGGCGACCGAGTTGTTTTCCCTGCCCTTTATCCTGTTTTCCGCCTGGGGCGGCTGGCTGGCGGACCGGTTCGTCAAAAGACGAGTGGTCATCGGCGTCAAGTTTCTTGAGCTGGCCGCCATGCTCATTGGCGCCTACGGTATTATCACGGTCAACTGGAACTGTGTCATGGCCATGATCTTTCTCATGGGCTTGCAGTCCACCCTGTTCGGCCCGGCGCTGAATGGTTCAATTCCGGAACTCTATCCTTCGGAATATGTAACCACCGCCAATTCCGTCCTCAAGCTGGTGACCACGATTGCCATTCTGCTCGGCATGGCCCTGGCCGGTTTTGCCCTTGACCTGCATTTGATGGAGACAAAAATTCCCTTTGGCTCCCTGGTGGTTGCCGGTGGTGTGGTCTGCATCGCCCTGCTTGGCGTGCTGGCCTCGTTTGGTGTCTATTCCCGCCCGGCAACCGGCGGCAAGGTTCCTTTTCCCTGGACAGGTCCTCTGCAATCCATTCGGGAATTGCTTGCTCTTCGTAAGGATTCTCTGCTTCTGCTAGCCGTCTGCTGCGATTCGTTTTTCTATTTTATCAGCCTGCTGGCTGTTCTTGTTATCAATACTCTGGGCATGGAACAACTTGGACTGAGTAAATCCGCAACCTCTATTCTCTCGGTGTCCCTGATGACCGGCGTTTGTCTTGGCGCCTTTGCCGCGGCAAAACTGACCACTGACAAACGCTGGACCCATGTACTGGCTCCGGGAGCTATTGGCATGGGGCTGTGCATGACTGGCGCGGGTTTGCTTGTTACAGGACTTGCCCATCCCGGCTTCTACCCGTTGCTGCTTATACTCATCGGCACCGGTTTTTTCGGCGGACTCTTTTTGATACCTGTGACTGCCTTTATCCAGATTCGGCCGACGGCTGATTCCAAGGGCAGGATCATTGCTGCCTCTAATTTTTCAGCTTTTTTGGGAATGTGGTGTTCCGGCAGGATCTTTACGTTCATGGATGGCGCGTTTCAACCTTCTGTTTCCATGATGCTGCTGGGAACGGTAGCGCTGATATTTGGTGTATTGCTCGTTGTTTTTTTGCATAGAGCAGGAGGAAGCACACCATTGGTCAGATCGCGTAATTGACGAAAAAGAGTTAAAGCAAAGACAAAAAGGAAACATTATGCAACGCTTATTACATATTCTCATTAAAACTCTACTTTGGCTTCGCTACCGGGTGACCATTATCGGTCTGGAAAAAATTGAGGATGATGGGCGGCCTCTTCTTTTTTTGCCCAACCATCCGGCCCTGGTGGACCCGATTATTGTTATGAGTTCGCTGCTGAATCGTTTTCATCCCAGACCCCTTGCCGATGAGGGCCAGGTAAATGGGATGGTTGTACGGAAAATTATCGGATTACTGGACGCCATCGTCATTCCTGATCTGTCCACCGGCGGCCGGGACAAACGGGACCGGGTGGAGGCGGGGCTGGCAGAGGTCGTACGGGCGCTGCAAAACGGGGATAATGTATTGCTCTACCCGGCAGGCCGCCTGATGCGCAGCTCCAGGGAAGAGCTGGGCGCCAATTCCGCAGTTAGTCAGATCGTAAAAGCCGTACCAGAGGCAAGAATTATTCTCCTGCGGACAACCGGACTCTGGGGTTCGAGTTTCAGCCGGGCCGGTGGTATCCCAACGCTTGCCGGCAATCTGAAAAAACATCTTTTTCGACTGCCGGCAGCAGGTATTGTTTTCATGCCGAGGCGATCGGTGGAGATTGTGGTTAAAGAAGTACATGATTTGCCCAAACAAGCCGATAAAATGGAGATTAACCGCTACCTGGAGACTTTTTATAACTGTGTGCCCCAGCCCCGCGTCCAGGTTCCCTATT
>CAZURY010000509.1:0-1963 GCA_964623145.1 uncultured Desulfobulbus sp.
CCGGCACCGTGGTGTCCAAGCTGTTCTGGTCCGATGAAACCGTGTTCCACATTCCGTTTTTCACCCTCAATCATCCGGCAGAACTGCTGCTCTACTTCGGTCTCGGGATAGGCGCCGGGTTGTTTTCCCTGCTGTTCATGGCCCTTGTCTTTGGGCTGACCAGATTCCTCGACCGGATCAAAATTCCCGCCTGGCTGGCTCCGGCCATCGGCGGGCTGGTGGTCGGCGTTGTCGGGTTGGTCAAACCGGAAGCCCTGGGGGTCGGCTATACGACAATCAATCATGTTCTGCATGGGCATGTGCTCCTTGGCGGAGCAGTTATCCTGCTGCTGGCAAAACTCGTCACCACCGGTTCCTGTGTGGGCTCCGGCATGAGCGGCGGCATCTTTGCGCCCTCCCTCTTTTTAGGCGCCGCACTGGGTTCGGCCATTGGTTCCCTGGCACAGCTGATCTGGCCGGACACGCCGCTCTCA
This sequence comes from uncultured Desulfobulbus sp., assembly GCA_964623145.1. GTDB lineage: Bacteria > Desulfobacterota > Desulfobulbia > Desulfobulbales > Desulfobulbaceae > DRLX01. Next base: position 474 of record CAZURY010000509.1, read on the forward strand.
CCCGCCCATTATGGACTGGTCGGTATGGGCGCCGTGGTTGCAGGAACCACCCTGGCGCCGATCACCGCTATTCTGACCATCTTTGAGCTGACCTATAATTACGAAATAGTCCTGCCGCTGATGACCGCCTGCATCCCGGCAATTATTGTTGTTCGCCTGCTGCACGGATATTCCATTTACGAAACCAAGCTCCTTGCCCAGGGGATTCGCATTGTCCGGGGCCACGATGCCAACCGGCTGCGCAAAATGAAGGTCAGGGATTTTATCTGCCGGGACATGGAAATCATCCGCACCCATACCCCGTTTCACGATCTTGTCAACCAGGTATTGAAAAGTTCCTTCCCGCATTTTATTGTCCTTGATGAACATGACCGGCTGGCCGGTGTCCTGACCCTGCGTGACATACGATCCCAGCTGGCCGATCCCAATTATGACGGAGAAAATGTAATCGCAGCTGATCTCATGCACAAAGAAGTGATCACTGTCCGGGAAAATCAGAATCTGGAGGAGGCCTTTCATCTCTTTTCCAGTCGCAATTTTTCTTTTTTACCGGTGGTGGCCAACGATGATCCGCTGCATGTGGTCGGCTGCCTGAAAAAAGATGACCTGATCACTGCCTACAATCAAAACGTACTCAAGGAGCAGGTCCCGCCATCGGCACGCTGGATATGCAGTCTGGATCGGGATGCGAAACAATCATGCAGCGAAAAACAGTGAATCCGGCAACTACACAGGAAACAGGAGAACGAATATGACAGAGGCAACAGGATTTCATTACCAAAACCCATTCCCCCTCGAGCATGACTCCACAAAATATCGCCGCATCGAGGGTTCAAAGCAATATGTATCGCTGGAAAAATTTCAGGGTCAGGAAATGCTGATGATACAACCCGATGGATTACGCGAACTGGCTCGTCTCTCCATGCACGAGGTCAACTTTTTCCTGCGCCGTGAGCATAACGAATCCGTAGCCGCAATCTTCAGCGACCCCCTTGCCTCTGTTAATGATAAGGAAGTTGCCCTGGCCATGCTCAAAAATGCGGAGATATCCGCCAAAGAAATACTGCCCATCTGCCAGGATACGGGCACGGCCATCATCATGGGGAAAAAAGGTCAGCAGGTCTGGACCGGCTGTAATGATGCCGAAGAATTATCCGCCGGAATATTTGCCACCTATACCGACGAATATCTGCGTTATTCACAGAATGCGCCCCTTACCATGTATGATGAGGTCAACACCGGTACCAACCTGCCCGCCCAGATTGATATTTATGCCGACCAGGGCATGGAATACCGCTTTCTCTTTGTGGCCAAGGGAGGCGGCAGCGCCAATAAGAGCTATCTCTACCAGGAGACCAAAGCCCTGCTTAATCCCGACAACTTAAAAAAGTACCTCATCAATAAGATGAAAACACTGGGCACGGCGGCCTGCCCTCCCTATCATCTGGCCTTTGTCATCGGCGGCACCAGCGCCGAGGCAACCCTGAAAA
>CAZURY010000510.1:0-1959 GCA_964623145.1 uncultured Desulfobulbus sp.
CGGTTATCGGAAGTCCGCGCGTATCTGAAAATCAGAGGACAGAAATCAGAGTTAGTTTCCGCCGGCGGCGTTATAACAGCGTATCTACATTCCGGGCTTCTGTTCCATCTTTTGTCGTGTCCGACCCGCTGGTGAACGTTTACCTGCAGTATACGTTCAAATTTCCTCATCGTAAAGCTCGCTGCGTCCTACTCTTTTATCTTTTTGCCGGAAATAGCGAATATGGGTGGAATATGGTTATTTTAGGTTGAATTTGCCCGATGTATTTTGTACTAATGTAAAATTCGTCTCATGTTATATACGGGACAGCGTCAGGCTGATTTTTTTTATTGAACAAATCTAATGTTTTGCCGGAGAGGCAAAGTACCAGACATTGACAGCGGCAGGATGATAACCGGCAGCCGCCAGGCTGCACGCAACCGCCGCTTCATATTTTTTGTGTTTATCACCTTTGGAGGAATAATATGGAAACCACGTTTACATCTGCTGTTTTTGATACGGAAACCATTGAGTTGGCCGGGACCAGGGAAACCATTGTCGTGGGGGGGCGGGATAAATTTTCTCTGCTGCCCAAGGCCTTTTCCGGTATTGGGCAGATCGGCGTGATTGGCTGGGGCTCCCAGGGGCCGGCTCAGGCCCAGAACCTGCGTGACTCACTTACCGGTACTGATATCCGGGTCAAAGTCGGCCTGCGTGCCGGCAGTACGTCCATGGATGCTGCCCGGGAGGCCGGTTTTTCCGAAGAGAGCAACACCCTTGGCGAGATGTATGAGGTTATAGGCGAATCCGATATGGTTATCCTGCTGATTTCCGATGCCGCCCAGGTGGAAAACTATAAAAAGATATTTGGAGCCATGAAAGATGGGGCGACGCTTGGCCTGTCCCACGGTTTTCTGCTTGGTCATCTTGAGAGTATCGGTGAGAAGTTTCCGGCTAATTTAAACGTGATTGGTGTCTGTCCCAAGGGAATGGGACCCTCTGTTCGACGATTGTATGTTCAGGGAAAAGAGATAAACGGCGCCGGGATCAACTGCTCCTTTGCCGTGGAACAGGACATTGACGGCAAGGCAACGGATCAGGCGCTGGGCTGGGCCATTGGTGTAGGCGCACCGTATGTATTCAAGACCACCCTTGGTTATGAATATCGTTCTGATATCTTTGGGGAGCGCGGAATTCTTCTTGGAGCCGTACATGGCGTCTCCGAAGCGATGTACCGGCGTCTTGTCATGGAGAAGGGCGTTGATGAGAAAAAAGCCTTCATCGACACGGTGGAAAATATCACCGGGCCGATTTCCCGGACAATTTCCCATGATGGTATCGTTGCCGTCTATAATAACCTTGATGCCGCAGGCAGGAAGACCTTTGAGCGCATGTACAGCGCCGCCTATCACCCGGCTTTTGACATTTTGATGGAAATCTATGATGAAGTTTCCAGCGGTAATGAAATACGTTCCGTGGTCATGGCCGGCAGACGTTTTGATCGTTATCCCATGGGGAAAATCGACGGGACGAAAATGTGGAGGATCGGCGAGCAGGTTCGGGCGGAACGCAGTGGTGAGCCTTCGGTTGATGCAGAGACCGCCGGTCTGTACTGTGCCGTCATGATGGCACAGATTGATCTGTTAATTGAAAAGGGTCATTGTCTCAGCGAGGTCTGTAACGAATCGGTTATTGAAGCGGTTGATTCCCTTAATCCGTATATGCATTTCAAGGGTGTTGCCTTTATGGTGGACAACTGTTCGACCACGGCCCGGCTCGGCTCCCGTAAATGGGCGCCTCGTTTTGATTACAATATCATGCAGCAGGCGCTGGTTGCCTATGATAGCGGTGTTGAAGCTGATCAGGACCTTGTTGACGCCTTTAAAAACCACATGATTCATGACGTACTGGCCACTGTCGCCACCATGCGTCCCTCTGTTGATATTGCGCTCAGCGAGTAGTCGGCACGGCTGTAATCAG
>CAZURY010000511.1:0-1956 GCA_964623145.1 uncultured Desulfobulbus sp.
CAGGGACGAGGATTGCCAGAGCGTTGGAAATGCAGCAGCTTGATCGTTTGGCTATTGAAGAATATGGTATTCCCGGCATTGTTCTAATGGAAAATGCCGGCAGTGGTACGGCGGCAATATTAGGTGATTTCCTGGGGTCTGTGAAAAATTCCACGATTATCATCTTCATCGGGCCCGGTAATAATGGTGGAGATGGTCTGGTTATCGCCAGGCATGTCCTTGCAGCAGGCGCTCATCCCCTGGTCATATTTACCATTTCTCCCGAACAATTACACGGAGATGCCGCTGTCAATGCTGCTATTGTCGATAAGCTGCCGATCCCAACCATTATCCTGGATGATTCTTTTAACAGGGATACTCTCCTGCCGATCATTACTCAGCACCATGTGAAAAATCCTGTATCCTGTATTGTTGATGCCCTGTTTGGTACCGGCCTCACCAGAGATGTGACCGGATATATGGCAAGGGTGGTTGACTGTATCAATGAACTGCGCACCACATATCACTGGCCGGTTCTTGCTGTTGATTTACCCTCAGGCCTGGATGCCGACAACGGCAAGTCCCTTGGTGCAAGCATTGTCGCAGACCTTACTGTCACCTATGGCATGGCCAAGCCCGCCCATTATCTGCATGGAGGAAAAACCATTGGTCGATTGCACATAGTTGATATCACAATTCCCCATGGAGCCTGGCAACAGTTGGGGTTGCAGGGAATGGCCATTACCAGCGCAATTGGAAAATCTCTGCCTGAAAGACCGGGAGACTCGCACAAGGGAACCCATGGACATCTCCTGGTACTTGCCGGTTCAGAAGGAAAAACCGGCGCGGCCATGCTCTGCTGCCGGGCGGCCTTGACAAGTGGATGCGGACTGGTGACCAGTGTTGTACCCGGTGAACTTAATCCGATTTTTGAAAATGGACTGATTGAAGCCATGACCTTGCCTCTGCCGGCTTCAACAACCACTTTGTCCATCGAAGATGTCGACTATATTCTTGCTGCCGCCATAGGTAAAAAAGCTGTGGTTCTTGGTCCCGGTATTGGTACGGATGATGAAACAGAACAGCTTGTTTTATTCCTGTACCAGGAACTTTCTCTCCCCATGGTCGTTGATGCTGATGCCCTGAATATTCTGGCAGGCCACAGAGAAATTCTTGAGCATCCCGGTGGGCCGAGAATCTTGACACCACATCCAGGAGAAATGGCTCGACTCTCAGGCCAGGGAACTAAGGAGGTTCAAGGCGACAGGGTGGAAACCGCCCTCCGACTCTGCCGTAAATCGGACAAGGAGATGGTAACAGTTCTAAAGGGAGCAGGCACTATTGTCACCGACAATCAAGGTAACTGGGGAATCAACACCTCCGGTAACCCGGGCATGGCTACCGGAGGCATGGGAGATGTGCTGGCTGGGTTGATCGGCAGTCTGCTTGCCCAGGGTATGCCGGAGTGGGATGCTGCCTGTGCCGGGGTTTATCTACATGGACTTGCCGCAGATATCATAGCGGAAAACAAAGAATATGGATATACTGCCTCCGAGGTTGCCCTTATGCTGCCGGCAGCCATAAAAAACTGCCGATAAAACAGCATGGCTGGAGCAGAAAAGCAAAACGCAACGAAGACTTCTGCCTAAATTGAGCGATTTTCATTTCGCCCCAAGCTGCTGGTTTTGTGCTGTTTCATTGTAGTTTAGCCTACATGGGACAGCGCAAGGCCAGCAGATTGGGGATGAAATGAAAATCCCGTAGGGTTTCGCCCCATCTGCAACATTTTTTTAAAAAACACTTATAATCATTTATCTTTTTTTATTTGCAGATGGGACGAAACGCTCAATTTAGGTTCTGATTAGCTGGCTTGAGCGGTGACATCCTTCCGTGGTTATGAAATCGCCTGCCTTAGGCGAGGAGTAACCGTTCACCCAGATGCTGTTTCGCCTGCATTACCTGCATAATGTAAACGTT
>CAZURY010000512.1:0-1945 GCA_964623145.1 uncultured Desulfobulbus sp.
ATCCCCGGCAACGATGACCGGCTTAAACAATATGGCACAACATAATGATTTCTCTAAATAATTTTAATTCATTTGATATAATCATCGGCTTAATCTTTCTCTTCTTTATCGTCCGTGGCGGCTGGATAGGATTTATGCGTCAGCTGGCCGCGTTTCTTGCTCTGGTCGGCAGCTACTGGATTGCTGGTCGGTACAGTCATCAATTGATGCCCTATGTGAGTGATTTTATACAAAATCCGAAACTGGTTTTTTTTGCCAGCTTTGCTCTGCTGTTCTGCGTAAGCGCCCTGTTGTTCATTTTAGGGGGCAAGGTTCTGCACAAAGTGATGGAAATTACGCTGCTGGGATGGTTTGATCGATTTCTCGGGGTTGTACTAGGGGCTTTCAAGGCCCTGGTTCTTGCCTCTTTTTTATATATGGTGCTGGCATCAAGCCTGTCGGCATCAAATGATCTGCTGAAAAAATCAATGAGTTCCCCCTACCTGGCCCAGGGAGCGGCCATACTGCACCAACTTATTCAGGATCCACAATTACAGAAATATTTTATCCCCAAAAAACCGGCAATCCTTGACAAGCCAATCCAGGGGAAAACAACAACGGACAAAAAAAATCATTTAGCGCCCGTACCCCATAAATAAAGCTTAACCAGCCGCTCCGGTGACAGGCCTGCCAGCATTCCGGCCAGCATCAACTGATTGGTCAACGTTGTCCTGAAAATACCCAAACGCTGCCACCGTCTTGCTGATGTCATTACCGAAACGGGAGCCTGGGCAATCCTTCCCAGCTGCCGCAGACGACGAAGAAGAGGAATCTCCTCCATGATGGGCTGGTCCGGAAATCCTCCCGCCTGTTCAAAAATCTCCCTTTTCATAAACAATGCCTGGTCGCCATAGGGCAGTGACAGCAGACGGCTGCGCAGATTGACGCCTTGTTCAATAAGCCGGTACGGGCGGCCGGGATGATCGATGCCGAGCCGGAAAGCTCCAGCCGCAACTCCCGGTTGCTGAAGCGTTTGCCGGATGTAGCGCTGAAAATTGACCGGCAGCCGGGTGTCACAATGAAGAAAAAGCAGGATTCCGCAACCGGCAACCGCCGCACCTGCATTTTGCTGGGTCCCCCTGCCCGGGGCTGATGAAATCAAACGAACAGGATACCGACCAATCAAATCCCTGGTCTTATCCGAAGAACCGCCGTCAACCAGGATATGCTCACAACAGTCTTGCCGCCGCATCTCCTCCAGAAAAGAGGAGATTTGTTGTTCTTCGTTAAGAACAGGTGTGATAATCGAAATATTCAAGGTCTTCGGGCCGGTCAATATCATGAAGGAGAGGGAGCAGAGCACAGGAATTTCCTGCCAGCCGGATACGGTTCAAGGTATCCCGCAGGACATCCGCCGTACCCCAGCAAATATTGGTCAGCAGATACCACAGGGAAACCGGCGCATAGTCGGCGCTGATTCCGATCAGATAATAGCCGCCGTCATGGGCGGGGCCGACCACAAGATCATGGTCCTGGAGATCCGCCAGACCCTGCCGGACAATTGCTGCCGACAGATCCGGGCAATCCGATCCCACAAGAAGTATTCGCTTTGCCCCCTGTCTCCGGGCCTGGGTGAAAGCTGTAATCATGCGCTCACCCAGGCCGACGCCTTTCTGCCTGACCAGCTTTACCTTCGGCAGCCAGTCCTGCATCTGCTGCTTGCTGCCGCCTGAATAAAAAACGGTCAGCAACATATCGGAACTGATCCACAAAGGAGAGAGGCGTTCCAGACAATGGTTGGCCAGGCGCCTGTGCAGAGCAGCCGCACCTGTTTCTCCCAAAGCGGGAATAAGCCTTGTTTTCACCCTTCCCGCTTCCGGATACCTGGTAAAAAAGATGAGCTGGTCGGCCATAATTATTGTTATATTTCTTCAGTGCAGGAAAAAGCGCCATGATACGCTCAATT
>CAZURY010000513.1:0-1941 GCA_964623145.1 uncultured Desulfobulbus sp.
AGTGGGGAAACAGGGCATAGTCCTGGTAGACAATGCCGAGCCGCCGTTTTTCCGGCGCGGTTTCCGTGATATCCTGGTTGTGCAGCAGTATCTTGCCGCTGTCCGGAGCGTGCAGGCCGGCAATGGTTTCCAGCAGCACGGTTTTTCCCGTGCCCGTGGGACCGAGCAACACCAGATATTCTCCGGCCCGGATACGAAGATGTATATTCCGCAGGCTGAAACTGCCGAGCGTCAGCCGAATATCATCAAGGCGCAGCATGTTCACCCTTCCTGCCTGCGTGCGGTTAGCAGGCGCAATCCGGCAAAGATGAAAAGGCAGAGAAGAATCAGCAGCACGGCCACCGGCCGGGCGTATTTGAGGCCGTAGGATTCAAACCGCTCCCAGATCAGGACCGGCGCCACCATGGGATGATAGGCGAGAATGACCACGGCTCCGAATTCGGAAATACCCCGGGCCCACATCATGATGGCGCCGGAAACAATGGTCTGCCGGGCAAGGGGCAGGCTGATCGTGAAAAAAGTCCGCCAGGGCGAGGCGCCCAGGGTGCGGGCAACCTTTTCCAGCTTGGGATCCACGGCCAGAAATCCGTCCCGGGCCGCGTTGACGAGAAAGGGCATGGAGACGTAGGCCATGGCCAGGCTGATACCCGCCTCGGTGCCGACAAAGGAGATGCCCATTTTTTCAAACATGGCGCCGAGCAGAAATTTTCTGCCGTATATCATCAGCAGGGCCACGCCCATGGCCGTGTGTGGTATCATGATCGGCAGGTCGATTAGTCCCTGGACGATATGTCTGCCCGGGAAATTTCGGCGGGCCAGCACATAGGCCAGCGGCACCCCGAAGAACAGGCCGGCAAAGGTCGCGTACAGGGCGCAGCGGAGGGTAAGGAGGATGGAGGTGTAGACTTCCTGGTCAGCCAGGGTTGCACGAAGAATTTCCGGATCCGAGTTGATGATCATATTGATCAATGGCAGGATCAGGAGCAGCAGCAGGATGATTCCTGCACAGGAAAAGATGAGACGAAAGCTTTTCATAAAAATTCAGGTGCCAGGGAGCGCTGCCCCTTATCGGATCACGTCCTGTAACTGCCTGGGTAACAGTTTTTCGTTGCCGCTGACTCTGACCGGCCACAGGGGGGGCTGGCCGTTGGCTTGCATGATCGCCCGGCCTTCGGGGCTGAGCAGGAAGGAGACAAAGGCCGTTGCCGCTTCCCGGTTGGGCGCGTTTTTGCAAATGGTAATACCGTAGACCATGGGTTTTCCCTTTTTGCTAATGAACTCGCCCGGCTTTTTGCCGGTGATCTGCACGGATGCCTGTTTGTAGAAATCAGCAAATTCTGCGGACTTCAGGTTGATCTCGTCGGGAAGCTGCACAAAGGGCATCTTATGCTGCTCGGCAATGGACCGGTAGATAAAGAGATAATCCAGCTCGCCGCTCTCCAGCAGCGCCAGCAGGTCGGTTTCCTTGGGACGGATGTTTTTCGGCGGGCAGTTTTTCTGTAAATTTTTATACAGTCCCGGCTGGTTATAGTGTTTTTCGGCAAGCTGCCAGACAAGCTGGGATCGGTAGCCGCAGGGGTCACCATTGGGGTCGGAATGGCCGTAGCGTACCCCCTTGCGCAGCAGGATTTCAGGCCAGTTTGAACTGGTGATCTCCTTTGCAAAAGCGGAGTCAGGACGATGCATGATGACCATTTCATTGGTGGCAAAGGCAATATTCCAGTCGGCGAAGTCGGGGACCAGCAGATTATCGATCACCGTGTAATCAGCCGAGGCCATGATGTCGCAGGCTTTGCCGAGATCGGTAATCTTGCGGGCACAGGTACGTGATCCTGCCGCCTCCCGTAATATATGAACCTGCGGGTATTTTTTATTAAAGGCCCTGCCTGCCTGCCCAAAGGGGATGGCCAGAGAACCGGCATGGAAGATGATCAGGTCGCC
>CAZURY010000514.1:0-1931 GCA_964623145.1 uncultured Desulfobulbus sp.
AATGAAAATCACACCACGAACAAAAAATAGAATTTTGATCATTATCGGGATAATCGGATACAGGAGAAAGAGATGAAACGATTCGGCGGAATAGCCACCTTTATAGATAGAGATGATATTAATACGGATGAGATTATCCCTGCCAAATACCTGACTGAAATCAGCAAGCAGGCTCTGAAAGAGCATTTGCTTGAAGACCTTCATCTGGAAGACGGCAGTTTTGACCCCCAGGCAGAATCACTACAAAAAGCATCGGTCCTGGTTACCCGGTCAAATTTCGGTTGCGGATCATCAAGAGAGCACGCTGTCTGGGCCCTGGAGGTTAATGATATCACCGTTGTCATTGCCGGCAGCTTTGCCCGGATTTTCAGACAGAATATGTTTAACTGCGGGATTCTTGCCGTGGAACTGCCATCCGAAGAATTGGACCGGTTATTTCGTCTTACCCCGGAGGTACGGATCGAGGTCGAGCTGGAAGAGGAAAAGTTGATTGCCGTTGATGCGGACGGCACCCGGCTGGAATGTGATTTTTCACTTAATTCATTTGATAAAAAACTTGTCGGCGCCGGTGGCTGGTTAGCCTATGCCGATCAAAATTATTCCTAAATTGAGCGTTTCACCCCATCCGGAGTCTCGCTGCGCTCGCTTACCTGCAAATAAAAAAAGATAAATAATTATAAGTGTTTTCTTTTTAATTGTTGCAGATGGGTTGAAACCCTACGGGATTTCCATTTCATCCCCAATATGCAGGCCTTGAGCTGTCTCATGTAGGCTTAACTACAATGAAACAGCACAAAACCTGCATATTGGGGCGAAATGAAAATCGCTCAACTCAGGTTATTGATTATTTGGCCTAGCTATCCCGCAGAGAAACAACAACGACAGCGTTTCTTTGCGGGATGTTTCTTACAGCCCGACCTCTGCCAGTTCCTTAACCACCTTTTTCTGATCCCTGGAAAGTTTCCTGGGGATGATGACCCCGATTTTTACAAAGATATCACCACGTTTACCATGCGATCCTTCTGGTAATCCATACCCCTTGAGTCGCAGTTTGGATTCCTGCTGCACCCCTGCCGGCACTTTTACCTTAAATGTTTTTCCATCCAGGGTCTGTACCTCAACCTTGGTACCCAGGCACGCCTGACTGAACGGGATGCGTTTTTCCATTATCAGATTACTACCGTCCCTTGTAAAAACCGGATGTGGGGCAATATTGACTTTTAGATAAAGATCACCTGCTGGTCCACCTGTTGATGATGGCGATCCCTTGCCGCTTAAGCGCAGTCTTTTTCCAGCTTCAATGCCTTTGGGAATTTTTACGGATATTGTCTTATTGGTTTGCCCGTTTTGCCTGAGACTGATTGTTTTTTCCGCCCCATGCAAAACGTCTTCAAGGGTAATTGTGATTTCATAGGTCAAATCACTTCCTTTCGTCGGCTGTGGACGGCAGGTTCCCCCCCGGCATCCTCTTCCCATGCCGGCGCTGGAAAAAAGGTCTTCAAATCCGCCCCCGGTAGTTGTACGAAAACCTCCGGAGGTACGGAATGACCCTCCGCCAAAGCCAAACTGGTTTAAAATGTCATTCAGATCAAAACCTCGGAAAATATCCTCCTGGGAATAGCGCTGATGAAATCCGGTATCACCATACGTGTCATACTGCTGCCGTTTTTCCTTATCCGACAAAACAGCATAGGCTTCACTTATGGTCTTAAACTTTTCTTCGGCCGTCTTGTCACCGGCATTTTTATCCGGATGATATTTAACGGCGAGTTTACGGTAGGCCTTTTTGATTTCGTCCTGGCTGGCCCCTTTCGGCACACCAAGTGTTGCGTAGTAATCCATAATTCCACGTTATTTTAACTGCTGATTTAAAAAATAAAATATAAAGTGCTCAATTTAGGAAAAAAATATTGAACAGATAACCCTTACAG
>CAZURY010000515.1:0-1929 GCA_964623145.1 uncultured Desulfobulbus sp.
AAAAATTCCGGAACCGTTTTTCATTAACGAACAGGCCCGGGTGACCATTGTTGTCCGACAACTCGACCAGGTACTGAAAATTCCCCGTACCGTACTGGTGCAGCGAGGTGGTAAAGATGGAGTATGGGTCGACCGTAACGGCAGGGCGCATTTTTTGCCGATTACAACAATCGGCGAGAACAACAGTGAAGTTGCCCTTGCCGATGATCAAAAAGGGTTGGCTGTCATTGTTCCCGACAGTCATAAAAAATCGCTGCGGGAAGGAATGAGGATTTTCCAATGATCCATCTCGCTAAAGAAGACGTTGGTCATTCCCTGGGCAAGTTTACCATAACCGCCATGGGCGTGGGCATGCTGCTGGGGATAGTCCTTATTATGATGGGCGTTTACCGGGGCATGATTGTGGACGCGGAGACCCTGCTCAATGACGTGGATGTGGATCTGTGGATTGTCCAGGAAGGAACCCTGGGACCATTTGCCGAAGCATCACGGGTGCATGAAGACCTGCAGTACGCCATTGCCTCCCGGCAGGGAATCGACAGGTGTGGCGTTATCACCTTTCAAAATATTCAGCTTCCGAAAAACAAGAAAAAAATCAGGGTATTTGCCGTTGGTTATGATGTATATGGTTCCATCAACCCCATCAACCCGCACAGTTTGATCGCCGGACGAGCCTTGGCAAGCGATCATTATGAAATCGTTGTCACCGACAAAACTGGTTTTCTGCTCAACGACAGAATCAGGATCGGCCGTCATTTTTATACAGTGGTCGGACTGACCCACGGCACAGTCTCTTCCGGCGGCGACCTACTTGTGTACATCAGCCTGAAAGACGCTCAGGAACTGCAGTTTTCCTATTCCAACAAGCGCATTCAGACCGATCGGGCCAGAGGCATTCTCAAGCATGATATTCACATGGTCAACGCGGTTGTCGCCACTGTGCTGCCCGGTTTTTCCGCTGAAAAGGTTGCCGGAGAAATTCGGGAGTGGCAGCACAAAAGCGTGTATACCCGGCAGCAGCAATGGGCCGTACTGGCAAAATATGTTGTTGAAAAGGCTTCCAAGCAGATAGGCATGTTTACCGCCATTTTAGTGGTTGTCTCAACCATTATCATCGCACTTATCATCTACACCATGACCCTGGAAAAGATGAAGGAAATAGCTATTATGAAACTGATGGGACTGCCCAACAGAATGATCGTCAGCATGATTGTGGAAGAAACCCTGTGGCTCGGTATCCTTGCTTTTATTTTCGGCAATATTTTTTCCCATGCCATTTACGCAAAATTTCCCAAAAGGGTTGTTCTGGAAATTCCGGATGCCTGGATGCTGTTTGGAGTAGTGGTCGTGGCCAGTATTCTTGCCTCGTTTATTGCCGTTAAAAAAGTGGTTAACGCTGATCCGGCTGCCGCCATAGGAGGTTGAGATGGATAATGCCATTGCCATACGCGCAAAAAATCTTTGTAAAAACTTCGGAGAGGGCGAAAGCTTTATCGAGGTCATAAAAAACGCCTCTTTTTCCATCAATAAGGGCGAACTTATCGCCCTGGTCGCGCCAAGCGGCACGGGAAAAACCGTGCTTCTGATGATGATCGGGTGTGTGATGGAACCGACCTCCGGTGAAATCTGGATCGGAGAGGAAAAAATATATGAAAACGGGTGGCTGGCCGCAGACAAAAGAAAAATAAGGCGGACAAAAATAGGTTTTATCTTCCAGGCCCATTATCTCATTCCCTTTCTAAATATCATGGACAATCTGACCCTGCTGCCCCAGGCCAACAAGACTGATCCGCAGGAGGCGAAACAAAAGGCTCGAGAGCTGCTGCATTATCTTGGAATTGCCGACAAGGAAAAGGCCATGCCCTCCCAGCTTTCAGGAGGGCAGAATCAGCGGGCTGCCATTGCCCGGGCGCTGGTCAATAATCCGCA
>CAZURY010000516.1:0-1910 GCA_964623145.1 uncultured Desulfobulbus sp.
GATGAAGGCGGTTGAAAAGTATGATTACACCCAGGGATACAAGTTTTCCACCTATGCGACCTGGTGGATCAGGCAGGCCATTACCCGCGGCATTGCAGATCAGGGAAGGACCATTCGCCTGCCGGTGCACATGATTGAAACCATCAATCGAATGCTCCGGTTCTCCAAGGATTTTCAGCGAATTGAAAGCCGGGATCCCACTCCTGAGGAATTAGCCGAACAGCTGGGAACTGATGTCGAAAAAGTACACATGGCTTTGAAAACCGCCAAAGATGCCATTTCTCTTGATGCGCCGGTGGGCGAGGAAGAGGATTCCCTGCTCAGTGATTTTGTTGAGGACCATGCCCATCCCGATCCCCAGGAGATTTCCGTTACCCAGAGCCTTAAGCAGTGTTTGTGTAAAGTGATGGATTCGTTGTCTCCTCGTGAGGCAAAGGTGCTGCGTATGCGTTACGGCATTGAGGTCGGCTGTGATCACACCCTGGAAGAGGTGGGGCAGTGTTTTTCCGTAACCCGTGAGCGAATCCGACAAATTGAGGCGCAGGCCATACAGAAGCTGAGGCATCCGAGCAGAAGCGAGGAGCTTTCAGTCTTCATGATCGATTAGCCCGCATATTTCACAAAGGTCGTTGCGAAATGCATGAAAGTGGAGGAGATGCGTTGATTCGCGAAGGAAATTGTTTGCAGGCATACTGGCAGTATGTCGAAAACAATTTTCAAGAGAATCAACGCAGATTCGGTGGTTTCATGCATTGCAGCAGACCGCTTGTGAAATATGCGGGCAAGCCTGGTCACGGTCGTGTGTATTCGTGACACGGCCCTTGAATGGCTGGCGCTATCTCTGCTGCCGCACGTAGGCAGTGTCACCCTTTGTCGGCTTGCCCGGCGTTATCGTACCCCTTCCACTCTTTTTGAAAAACTCGGTAACGATCCTGATATCAATCCCCGTCTCGTCCGTATTCTGACCGATTCCTCCCTGCTGGCCTCTGCAAAAAAACAGGTCAGGCAACAGGTTGAGCTTCTGCAGCGCAACCGGATATCTCTGACCTGTTTTGATGCGCCGGAATACCCATCCCGGCTGCGTGAGCTTGATGATTTTCCCGTTTTGTTGTTTTATCAAGGGGATTTGGCAAGTCTTGCCGGGCCGTCCGTGGCCCTGGTCGGCTCACGGGCAGCCACCGGCTATGGCCGGGATGTCAGCCGCAGGCTTGCAGTCGGGCTTGGCCGACAGGGGATAAATGTTGTTTCCGGAGTGGCAGCCGGTATTGACGCCGCAGCCCATGCCGGCGCCTTGTCGGTGGGTGGTTGTACCACCGGTGTTCTTGGCTGTGGGCTTGACGTTGTCTATCCGCGGACGCATGGCAAGCTGTATCAACAGATAGCAGAACAGGGGGTGCTGATAAGTGAATATCCCTGTGGCACACGGCCGGATGGTTTTCGTTTTCCGGCAAGAAATCGTATTATCAGTGGTCTGGCCATGGGCGTGGTGGTGGTTGAGGCAACGGTGAAATCCGGATCTCTGATTACCGCACGCCTGGCCCTGGACCAGGGACGTGAAGTCTTTGCCGTTCCTGGTCGTGTCGATTCCGTAAAAAGTGCAGGCGCCCACAGATTACTGCAACAGGGCGCCCACCTGGTACAGTCTGCAGATGATATTCTGCTGGAACTCGATCTGGCCGTACCCGTCGGGGGTGCCCAGTGGCAATCGCAGGAAACGGTCGGAGAGGGAAATGAAGAGGAACAGCGTGTTTTGGGATGTCTGGATGTTTACCCGGTTGATATAGATACAATAATGCGGGTGAGTGGTCTTGGGACCGGCCGGGTGCTTGATCTTCTTTTGCAGTTGGAGCTTAAGGGGTTGGTTCGGCAGCGGCCCGGGCAGTTGTACGAAAAAGTCATGCTCTCATAAC
>CAZURY010000517.1:0-1908 GCA_964623145.1 uncultured Desulfobulbus sp.
AAAGGTAGTGGTTGCTGTTTGTCCGCTTTCGTTCCACTCAAGCAGACCTGCAATGTTCATTTTCTTGTTTTTGATGATAGGACATGGGGAGTAACACAAAAAAGGGCGTACCTTGCAACAGGTACGCCCTTAAGTTAACGAGCACAAATTATGGGCTGTGATTACTATTGACCCATCGGCAGGATCAGCAGTCGGCTTGCGCCCCTGGTATCACTAAATATTCCACCGGGATTCACGGTCAACAGATATAAAGAACCATTTGCCGTGCCTATCCCCTGGATGTACTGGTCATATTCACCACCGATTTTCCCTTTCATATAGGCGCCGGCCTGCGTTTTTTTCAACACGGAAATCCAGGTCTTTTTAATGGAATTGGCGCCACCGACCGTTGAGAAAACCGAGAGGTCGGCGCTGGGAACAAGAATTTCACGGGTACCGTCATTATCAACATCCACGGCCAGCGGCCTTATCTCAATGTTGGCATTGGAAAACAGCGGGTTTATTGAATCAGGATTCTGCACATAACGAACCGTAGATACACTGCCGCCCATTTCTTTTCCACTTGTATATACCTCGCGCCCTGCCTCGGCAATGTGAAGTTTATTACCGACGATATATGCTGCTGAGCTAATGTTTCCCGGAATCTGCTGAAATACGGCTCCACCTGGAACCCGGTATGAGGAAGGAAGCGACCCTGCATAGTTACGGGTTTTCACAACGCTGCCGGCAAGGGTAAGTTGTTGAATACGTCTCCCGAAAAAGACATCCTGATCAAAATTCTGGGCAAGCATAAGCTCGGGCAGTCCATTCCCATCCTGGTCACTACTGTTCAGGATATACGGCAGCTCCTTTTGTACAAAATTAAGCGTGTTGTTACGGAACTGGACAAGAACTGAACTTACCTGCTCTTCATCGGAATCATATCCGGTCATCCCTATATAGGGCGCTCCGGAAGCCGGCTGCCACCAGCAAACCGAAAGGAGTTTAACCATGGGTACCTTCAGCCTGGCTATCTGTTGTAATCCCTTGACGCCAACCTGATAAACGAGCAGTTCATGGGGTTTAATCGCAGCAAGATACATCGTGTCATGAAGGAGGAGAAAATCTCCCATGATAGCCGAAAAAGGCAGGCTGCCACCCTGGTTATAGCCATAGGTCTGCAGATCATAACGAATTTTACCATTATTTATGCCACTGTTGACTGCAACGGCTGCAGCGCCGGTTGCAGCTCCGGCAGTATAAACAGGAGCATATGTTTTATCAGCAACGGGCGAAGCCTGCGGTCGGATAGACTGGTCAATCTGATACTCTCTGATTATTCTCCCATGCGGTCCTTTTACCTTTAAAAAATCTCCTTCCCGAATAAACACAAGCTCAGCAGTGTTAGATTTATTGTCCTGCCAATCCAAAGACTGCAATCCCTGTTGTAATCCAAAAAAGAAATGGTCTCCGTGGCCGGTTTTGTCAATCGTGGCGGCTTTGATTTCCTTAAATCGAACCAACTTGTCACCACGCTTTACCTTAAGCGATTTACCTGCAGGTTTGGCATAAGAAAATATTTTTTCAACTCTGGTAACAGTTATTACGCCGACCCGAGATTCAATACGGCCAAGAACCTTACCGGTTACAGGGTCGGTCAACTGTCGTCCTGCATGAAAAACAGTAAATAAATCATCTTTTTTAATGCCTGCATCAGCGCCGAGATCAAGAATGACCTGGCCGTCGACTACATCCACAACATACCCGTTAAGGGGTTTCATGTCGGAAATGATATCATTTAAAGTAACTGCATGGGCGCTCAAAGCAAAACAACTGAAATAGAGAGCAGTCAGAAAAAACCAGCGAATAAATAGTTTCATAATACAAAAGTTCTCCTGCGGAATTGACGAAAAAAAGAACTGAATTTAT
>CAZURY010000518.1:0-1889 GCA_964623145.1 uncultured Desulfobulbus sp.
ACGCCTGCAATATGAAAATAAAGCCCTGCTGGAGAAACTGAAACAGGAAAAAAACACCATCAATAACCGCCTGCTTCGAATCCTCAATGATTCATCAAATGAAATTTACGTTCTTAATGCGGACACGCTTACCTGCCTGCAGGTGAACAGGGGGGCGGTTGAAAATCTCGGTTATTCCCGGGAAGAGTTTTTATCAATCAGTCTGCCCGATATTTTTTCCGATTTCGACCACCAGTCTTTTTGCCGGCAAATTGCCCCCCTCTATGACGGCAGCCAGGAATTTATTTTACTCCAGGGGGAAAACAGACGAAAAGACGGGACAGCCTATCCGGTGGAAGCCAGACTGCAGTTGTCAACCGAAAATCTTCCACCTATTCTTGTCATGACCGTTCAGGATATTACCGAGCGTCATCAATGGGAAAAAAAGCTTCTCTATCAGGCTAATTTTGACCAGTTGACCGGCTTGAGGAACCGGCATGCCATGCATTCCTGCATAACGCTGGCCTTCGCCCGTGCCCAGCGCAATTCAACAAAAGTGGCGCTGCTGTTCATGGATATTGATAACTTTAAAAATATTAATGACAGCCTGGGCCATACGGTTGGCGATGAAATCCTCAAACAGACCGCGCTGAGGATTCAAAGCCTTCTGCGAGAGAGTGATGTTCCGGCCAGATCCGGGGGGGATGAGTTTACCGTACTGCTTGAAAATCTGCAGGAGACTGTGCATGCCGAAGTGGTGGCCCGCAAACTGATCGAAGAATTCCAACAGCCTTTCCAGGTGGATGGACGGGAAATATACTCCACAATCAGCATCGGCATAAGTATTTTTCCCAATGACGGCCGCTCACCAAGCCAATTATTACAATTTGCCGATATGGCCATGTACCGGGCAAAAGAAGAGGGGCGTAATAACTTTTGTTTTTTTTCCAGGGAGATGTGCCATGATTCTGAAGAGCAGATGCGGATCATCACCCACCTGCGTAATGCTCTGGACAACAGAGAACTTGCCCTCTATTTTCAGCCAAAGGTTGATATCACCGATGGCCGCCTTGTCGGGGCCGAGGCATTACTGCGCTGGCACAGCCCTGAACTGGGGAATATTCCTCCCAACATATTCATCCATCTGGCCGAGCAGATGGGGTTTATAGAAAATATCGGCGCCTGGGTTCTGGAAGAGGCCTGTAGAGAGGCCATGCTGTGGCGAAAGCGCTTTGGAATCAAACTGCAGGTTTCCGTAAATATTTCTCCCCAGCAGTTTCGCACAGGTTCCCTGGTCGATACCGTTGACAAAGCTTTGGCGACAAGCGGACTTCCGCAGGAACAGCTCGAACTGGAAATTACTGAAAGTTTGCTCCTGCAGGATTCCGACAAGCCCCTGGCTATTTTAACCAGTCTTTCGGAGCGGGGCATCGGTCTGGCGCTGGATGATTTTGGCACCGGCTACTCGTCACTGAGTTATTTAAAACGGTTTCCCCTGCAGGTTCTGAAAATCGACCGGAGCTTTATTCATGATCTCAATCGCGACAAAAACAGCCGGGCGCTGGTCGAGGCAATAATTGCCATGGCCAGGAGCATGAAACTCGGGATTGTTGCCGAGGGGATTGAAACCGAACAACAGATTACCTTTCTTCGCGAACGAGCCGTCACGGTCGCCCAGGGTTTTTTCTTTAGCGCTCCCGTCTCCGCAGAAAAATTCCATGCCTTCCTGCAAGAGGATTTCCCCGAACAATGGCAAAGATTTTCCTCCCTGCAGCCAAAACCCATCTATCTTTTCAGCAAACCGGATCACACCGGCAAGCGCGCGGACCAGTCGGCCTGAGCCTGACCCGGATATTTCACAGATAAGCGTAGACTCCGACGACCTTTGTGAAATATCAGGGCTAAATCCG
>CAZURY010000519.1:0-314 GCA_964623145.1 uncultured Desulfobulbus sp.
TTCTGGCAATTGCAGTCCTGCTTGAGCGTATCGAAAGCGGATAAAACACAGTTTTCTGAGCAATGGTGGTAATCAAATATCTTTTTTAACTTGCAGGTGAATGAAACGCTCAATTTAGGAAAGTGTAGGTTTGATTGAGCTGTGCGAAATCGGACATTGCGGCCGGGTCATCTGTCCGCTTTCGTTTCACTCAAGCAGACCTACCTCCTGTCAAACTCTTATTGTCCCCCGGTAAAGCGGGGGGGACTAAAAGAAATTATACCTGTAACACCTCTGCAGCAAAACTGGTGAAGGGCAGCATTCTTGATCGCAGC
>CAZURY010000519.1:324-1882 GCA_964623145.1 uncultured Desulfobulbus sp.
CCCTTCCCATGTGGACCTGATAAAACTGTGGGATCTCCGTACGTTTGGAAAAATAGGCAATATGTTTGCTTATACTCTGTGCCCCGGTCTTGCATTCCACTCCGAAAACCGGCTTGCCGTCACGAAGCACTACAAAGTCAACCTCACGTTTATGATTGTCGCGCAAAAAGCATAACTCCATGGTGTCGCCCTGGGTGTCTTCATGAAAGTGGCAATACTTTAGGAGATTGGACGCCACCAGATTTTCAAATTTGGCGCCCGGATCTCGACACAACGACCAATCCCACAGGTAAAGTTTTCGATCTTTTTTCAACGCCTTTATTTTTTTTGCGGCAAACGGTCTGACCCTGAAACAATAATACAGATTTTCAAGAATCCGCACCCAGCGATCGACAGCCTCGTGCGATGCCGACAAATCCCCACGCAATGCATTGATTGACAGCAGGGAAGCTACCCTGTCCTGAAGCAAAACAGCGAGGAGATCCAGTTGACCGATCTCCTTGACCTGTTCCAGGGATACAAGATCTTCATGGATAACCCGTGAAATACGCTCTCGCTGCCATCGTTTCCAGTCCCGTTCCGACTGGGAAAAAAACGGTTCGGGAAATCCGCCAAAGGTAAGCAGCGCCCGGAGATCGGCCAGGGAAGGCGATGGGTTCAGTTCATAGAGGGACAACGGATGGAGCCGATAATAATGATATCGACCCTGCAGTGAATCGCCTCCTTTACGGTAGTAATCCAGCCGGGCCGAGCCGGTTATTAAAAATGAAGTCCTCGATTTATTTTTATCATACAGTCCTTTGATAAAATTCCGCCACTGCTTGTATTTGTGGATTTCATCCAGAACCACCAGGGGCTGGTCCGGCGGCAGGCCGCCCGCCAGGAGTATCCTCTTGTCATCGGCATAGTCCCAGTTAAAATAGGCCGGATGGCGTTCGTCTCCACCGAGAACATCCAGGGCTACGGTTGTTTTTCCCACCTGCCTCGGGCCACCGATAAACACCATCTTTTTCTGCAGATCATCAACAACCGCTGACTGAATATACCTTTTCACACGCCATCTTTTGAAGAATTTTCAGGTTAACCCGATTATAGTTTAATTTTTTTTCGAGTCAACCCGAAAATTATTCTAAGGGTTTGTCCAGCTTATTTTCCGGACGACTCCTAAGTTACGAGGTCAACCAGTTTTGGGCCGCCATGGGAACGTGGCGAAGAATGGAAGGGATCTGCGTTCAGGAAAAAATCCCGGCAAGAGGGGAGGAGAGATTATCGAAACTTGTCGTTAATGGCCTGCAGTGCCTTGTTGCCGGGGCAGAGTTCCTTCTCGCTCAGCGTATTGAGCGGTTTGTGGGAGGTTTGCAGGATATCATGGGTGTCCCGGCTTTCCGGATTGAGATACAGGATGCCGGTGAGGATGTGTTGTTCTTTTTTTGCTGTTTCCAGCTCGGCAATGGCGGCTGTCTTGTCGGTGATATCGACCTGGTCTTTTCGTTTATGCAGCTTCAGGGTGCTGCCGTCATGCATAGTAATTTTTTGAGATGTTCCGCCGGGATAATCG
>CAZURY010000520.1:0-1880 GCA_964623145.1 uncultured Desulfobulbus sp.
TAATCATTTATCTTTTTTTATTTGCAGATGGGGTGAAACGCTCAATTCAGGTTTTAATGTCACAGCCACAACCAAGGATGAAAACAGCCTGATACAACATCAATTCATGGATCATTTTCGAACAAATCATCTGCTCTTGGTGTAGCGGCTTTCCATTCCCAAGTCAACGACTTTTCTACAATTTCAACAAAATACTTTTTATTAAGAAATCAACATGTTATAAATAATCATCGATATTCAACAAAACTGAGGAACGCTTATATGACACAAAAAAACAGGACCATAACCTTTTATAAGTCAGGCCTCTGACCACGTTGTATGATGGTCGGCCGGGCGCTGAATAAATTACAGAAAGAGAAAAATGACTTTCAGATTAACAAGGTCGATGTGCTCGTACATCCCCTGACCGCCATCAAAGAGGGTATTACAATGATTCCCACCCTCCAGCTTGGCGACAAGCGGCTTTCCGGCATCTTTTTAAGTGAAGAACAGATCCGCGATTTTTTAAGCAGTTCAGCCGGATAAGAACATGCGCATTCACCCGTTGTTGTGTGGAAGCGCAGCCTTGCTTTTTTTCCACCTGCTTCCGGCAAGCGATACGGCCCATGCCGAAGAATCAATGCTGCTCCACACCATGCCCCCCATCCTGGCGATACACGTAAATCAGCAACCGGCCGGAAAGTCGTGGTGGCGGCCAAATCCCGGAACAAGCTGGCAATGGCAACTCAGCGGCTCCATTGATACTTCCGTTGATGTCAGGATGTACGATATTGACCTCTTTGATACAGCACAGGCAACCATCGACGGGCTACATAATGACGGCCGCATCGTTATCTGCTATTTCAGCGCCGGTAGTTATGAAAACTGGCGTTCCGACAAGGACCGCTATCCGGTGGAAGTTCTGGGCAAAAACCTTGACGGCTGGCCAGGTGAAAAATGGGTGGATATCCGCAGGATTGATGTCTTGGGAGCGATTCTGACGGATCGTTTGGATATGGCCGTTGCCAAAAAATGTGACGGAGTGGAACCTGACAACGTGGATGGATACACCAATGACACCGGTTTTCCCCTGACGGCAAACGATCAGGTTGTCTTTAACCGTTGGCTGGCCGATCAGGCCCATGAACGAGGATTGTCCATCGGCCTTAAAAATGACCTGGATCAGATACCGGCGCTGGTCAGTGATTTTGACTGGGCCTTAAATGAACAGTGCTTTCAATATGACGAATGCGACGCCCTGCTTCCCTTTGTTCAAACGGGCAAGGCTGTTTTTGGTGTTGAATATACAGGGGACACAAGTGATTTTTGCCCAAAGGCCAATGCAAAAAATTTCGACTGGCTTAAAAAGAAAACAGATCTGAACAGTTGGCGTATTCCCTGCCGTTGACTCGTAAAGACGCCTTATTTCTTGTTCTTTTTGATCGTTTGGCACAACCAGTTACTTATCAACTCCTCCACGCCGGAAACTTTACCAAACATATCAGTGCCGTGAATTGACATCTCGGAGAAGAGGTGTAACTCGGCCCCTTTCTCCCTGAGCGCAGCATAAATCTCTTCAGCGCCCCGGTCTTTTTCCTCTTCACTGGAAAGGATCAACAACGGCGTTCCCGGCCAGGATTTAATATGCTTCATGGTTGGCACTCCCAGATAATTACTGCCCGGAGTCATTACCACCACTGCATCTACCCTGGCTGCTCCCATTGCTACGGCCTGCAGAGCGACACTGCAGCCAACACTAGCGCCGACCAGCGCCATGCGTTGCTCATTTAAATTCATCTCCCTTGCCAGCCTGGAAACAGCTGCTGCTGCGTCAAGATACATGGCATTGAACAGGGCCGGGTCACGACTGGTAACCCGTTGGCCGTCATCGCCACCATCCG
>CAZURY010000521.1:0-1875 GCA_964623145.1 uncultured Desulfobulbus sp.
GTGGCACCCCTGGTGTTCTGTGCCTTTTTTTGTTGCTGTCTGCTGCTTGATGGTTGTGCCCGCGGGGAGCACAGGAGAATAGAAACCACTGCCTATTGTGGATGCGGCACGTGTTGTTCCTGGGAGCGGGGAAGTTGGAAATTTCTCAAGCTTGATTTCTGGAACAGGTATGTCAGCGCCGGAAAATACAAAGGAGCGCCATACACCGGTAAAACCGCATCCGGCGCCCGTCCGGTTCCCCCCCAACCGGGTCTGTTGTCCCTCGACAGTCTGTCCCATCCCTGGATGATTCCGGTGCGCACGGTCTTTCCCTGGCTGTGGCGGCATCATGACGGTACCATTGCCGCTGATACTGAATATTATCCCTTTGGGACCCGTATGTATGTTCCCGGCTGGGGCTGGGGAACGGTTACGGATAGGGGAGGAGCCATCAAAGGGCCCGAACGGATAGATCTCTACTTCAGCTCGCATCAGGAGGCTCTGCACTGGGGCCGGCGATGGCTTGATGTTGAAATCCTTCGCCCCTGATAGTTGAACCTAAAAGAGAATTTCAGGAGAAGAATGAATAAGGTAACTGTTATCGGTGGAGGGTTGGCAGGGTGCGAGGCAGCCTGGCAGGCAGCACGGCAGGGTGTATTGGTTGAGTTATTTGAAATGAAACCTTTGCAGTTCAGCCCGGCCCATGAGTCAGAGTTGCTGGCTGAACTGGTCTGCTCAAACTCCCTGCGATCAAATGTGGTCACGTCTGCCATCGGTTTGTTGAAAGAGGAGATGCGACAGCTTGATTCCTTGATAATGCAGGCTGCCGACGCTACAGCTGTACCCGCCGGCAGCGCCCTGGCCGTGGACAGGGAAAAATTCTCACAGTTTGTCAGTCAGACAGTTGAGCAGCACCCGGACATCACAATTGTTCGACAGGAAGTCTTACAGCTGCCTGCCCGGATTGATTCTCCGGTGATTCTGGCCACCGGACCTTTAACCTCACAGGCTATGACTGCAAGCCTGATCCGGTTGACCGGGGAGCAGCATCTGGCCTTTTATGATGCCATTGCCCCGATTGTCAGCGCCGAATCTCTGGATATGGATATCATATATCGGAAATCACGCTGGGATGATGATAATCCCGGTGACTATTTGAACTGTCCAATGGACAGGAAACAGTACGAGGAATTTGTCGATACACTTGCTTCAGCCAAGACCGTGCCGTTGAAGAGCTTTGAGAAGACAAAATATTTTGAAGGATGTCTTCCGATCGAGGTCATGGTCGAGCGCGGCGTTGACACCCTTCGGTTCGGGCCCATGAAACCGGTGGGCCTGGCACACCCGGAAACGGGGAAAGTCCCCCACGCCGTTGTTCAGTTACGAGCTGAAAACAGGGAAGGGAGCATGTATAATCTGGTCGGTTTTCAGACCAAGTTGACCTATCCGGAGCAGAAACGAATTTTTCGGACAATTCCCGGAATGGAACAGGCACAATTTGTCCGCCTGGGTTCAATCCACCGGAACACCTTTATCTGTGCCCCCGAGTTGCTTGATCAGACCCTGCAGATGAAAAAAAGGCCGGGGCTCTTTCTTGCCGGTCAGCTTTCCGGCGTAGAGGGGTATGTGGAATCTGCGGCCATGGGGCTGCTCGCCGGTCTGTATGCCGGCCGTCTGCTGCGAGGGAAATCATTACCTGTGCCGCCTGCAACCACCGCCTTTGGCGCTCTTCTTCGTCATTTGACGGAAACGGATCCTCGACATTTCCAGCCATCAAATGTCAACTTTGGTTTGTTTCCTCCCCTGATAAAAAAAATACGCAAAAAAGAACGGGGCGCCGTCCGGGCGGAACAGGCCCTGGCCACGTTGGCAGCGTGGAAAATCACTCTTGCAGAG
>CAZURY010000522.1:0-1871 GCA_964623145.1 uncultured Desulfobulbus sp.
ATAAGGAACAAGCAATGGCTGTTGTAAAGGTAGACAAGTTAGCGCGAAGCGTAGTGGAAGGGCCTTCCCTGATGACCGGTTCCATACCGACCCGTGACTGGATGGATGTACCGGCCGTTTTTAAGCCCGGCAACTATGCCTATCCGACCAAACCCAGTATCCTGGAATATCTTGACAGTCAGTCAGGTGTCAGCTTTCCCAACGCCCGCGAGTGGAACCCTGAGGATGACGACTGGAAACTGCCTGAAAACTGGAAAGAGATCATTATTAATGGTCTTGCCGAACGGCTGGGTAAATTTCGTTCCCTGAAAATCTTCATGGATTGCTGCGTTCGTTGCGGCGCCTGTGCTGATAAATGTCATTTTTTTCTTGGCACCGGTGACCCGAAGAATATGCCGGTGCTCAGGGCGGAACTCCTTCGTTCCGTTTACCGGCAGGAATTTACCAGAGCAGGAAAGCTTCTGGGCAAGCTGGCCGGCGGCCGCGAAATGACGGTCGGAGTTTTAAAAGAATGGTTCATGTATGCCTATCAGTGTACGGAATGTCGGCGCTGTTCCGTGTTCTGTCCCTACGGTATCGACACCGCAGAGATTACCATGATGCTGCGTGAATTGCTGCATCTGGTGGGCTGCGGCATTAACTGGGCCATGGAGCCTGTTGCCAACTCCAATAGAACCGGTAACCATATGGGGCTCACCCCCCAGGCCTTTAAAGGTAATATTGATTTTCTCTGTGAGGATATTGAAAATCTTACCGGCATCCATATTGAGCCAACCTTTAACCGTAAAGGTGCAGAGGTCCTTTTTATTACGCCGTCTGCGGACGTCTTTGCCGAGCCTGGTCTCTTTACCTGCATGGGTTATCTGCTTCTTTTCGAGGCCATCGGTCTCGACTATACATGGTCGACCTATGCTTCCGAAGGTGGAAACTTCGGGCTGTTTACCTCAAATGAGATGATGAAAAAACTCAACGGCAAAATGTACGCTGAAGCCAAAAGGCTTGGAGTCAGGTGGATTCTCGGTGGTGAATGCGGCCATATGTGGAGGGTGATTCATCAATACATGGATACTATGAATGGTCCCGCCGATTTCCTTGAAGTTCCGAAATCACCGATAACCGGCACTGTTTTTGAAAATGCCAAATCAACCAAAATGGTTCATATATCTGAATTTACTGCTGATCTTATTTATAATGGTAAGATTAAATTAGATAAATCGAGAAACAGCCATGTCAAGGCGACCTTTCATGACTCATGTAACCCGGCCAGGGCCATGGGATTGCTGGAGGAGCCGCGATACATCCTTGATCATGTGGTTGATAACTGGGTGGAAATGCCGGAAAATACCATCCGGGAACAGACGTTCTGCTGCGGTTCCGGTACCGCCTTGAATACGGATGAAATCATGGAATTGAGAATGCGTTCCGGCCTGCCGCGTGCCAACGCGGTTCGTTATGTTGCAGACAAGCATGCGGTTAATATGCTCGCCTGTGTCTGCGCCATTGATCGAGCAACCCTGACGACATTGATGAATTACTGGAATCCCGATGTCGAGGTATGCGGAGTCAGTGAGCTGGTCGGCAATGCCCTTGTTATTGAAGGTGAAAAAAGAGCGGATCTGACCGAAGGTCTCCGGACCATGGTCTTTTAATATCTGTGAGGGGTTCACGGCATTCCGGCTGCATCCGAGCAGA
The DNA here is from genome assembly GCA_964623145.1 of uncultured Desulfobulbus sp. Taxonomy (GTDB): domain Bacteria; phylum Desulfobacterota; class Desulfobulbia; order Desulfobulbales; family Desulfobulbaceae; genus DRLX01. The sequence goes on from CAZURY010000522.1 coordinate 1,693, forward strand.
TCAGCTCTTATGAGTGGTTTATGAATCTGCCGGCCTGCCGGCAAGCATCTGCAGCCTCTTAGAGGTCAAATGGATATGCCCCTTGGTGAGTTAATACTAATTCTCTGGCAGGAGTGGAGGAAAGACAATGTATGATGGTGGTAAAATTATTCCGGGACTGATTATTTTTGTCCTGTTTA
>CAZURY010000523.1:0-1866 GCA_964623145.1 uncultured Desulfobulbus sp.
GTCATGGAGACAAGAGCAACAAGGTAAGCTGCAGCAAAAGCAAATGGCTGGGCCACGACGGTTCCAAAGTCAGTAACGCCGTTTTTGTTGCCGTCTCAACCGCGCTCACCGGCTCCGACTGTGGCAGCACGGGTGGTGGTAATTACGGAGAGGAGGATGACTGATAAGTATTGTCTGTACAGTTAATCCTATTTGTTAAAAATACCTGAGCCGAGAATTGGAAATATTTTTCTCCGGTGACGGTACTGTCATTCCGCAGAACCGATTTAATTCGGTTCTGCGGTTTTTTTTGGGGGTTATAGAAACCCTGTATGGGCGAACAGGACGCCTGCCAGTGTCAGAAGAAGAGCCAGCAGAATAAATGTTGCCCGACGGCTGGCACGTCTTGCCTTGTCTTTTTTCCACCAGGTAGAGGGCCGGATGCCCTGCAGGTGAAAGGTGATTATACCGGCAAGGTTGATACATATGATATTGGCCAGAGCCAGATTCAGAGCGCCAACCCCTTTTTGATAAAGACCTGAACCAAGCAACAGACCACTGGTAACCAGTGGCGGCATCAGAGCCACGGCAACCATGACGCCTACCAGAGAAAGTTTACCGCCGCTGGTCAGTGCCAGTACCCCCGCCGCTCCCGAGGCCAGAGCCAGAAGAAGATCCGACCAGCCCAAATGGGTTCTGGCTTCAATGGCAGCAATGCCGGGGTCGACATGGACTATCAGACCGATAACGGTCCCGACAAAAATTGCCAGTATCAAACCGAGCAGGGTTGTTTTAACGGCATTGCCACCGAGATCGGTGTCACCTAAGGTGTTTGCCAGGGCAAAGGCCACGTTGGGCAGCAGCAGCGGAGCCAGTACCATGGCGCCGATGATGATGGCCATGTCATTTCGTACCAGACCGATGGCTGCAATAATTGCTGAAAGTACCACCATGATAAGATAGTTTGTTGATAATGAAACACCGGCGGCAACATCGTTGTACAGTTCCTGCCGACTGATGCGGGCCGCATTTTTTTCTTCTTCGACTTCCTCATCATCCTGTTCCTCCCTCTCTGGTTGCCCGTTTTCCGGCCGAGGGATAACGGCCTCCACCGGCAGGAGAATTGCCCGGGCATCGGGTAGCGGTTCAAGATATGTTTCCAGAGTATTGAGAACCGTTTCAACCCTGCCGGTTTCAACCAGCAGACGGACCCGGGCGCGATGTCCCGCCAGCTGATCTTCCCAGAAATCGATTACCGGGATATCATGAAGAAGCTCAGGAATGTCTTCAACCCGTCCCTCGGGCAGGAGAATTTCAATCAGTTGATGTGCCATAGTTATCGTGTTCGCTGGAGGTCGTAAGAGCTATCAAAGCGACAGCTTACCACAGCCTTGCAAAAAAGACCGTTATTCCGATAAAGTTGGAGGGACGGATAGTGAAGATATGAGCGCCTGTCATGGGACCATGTGAGTCAGCAGGTTTTTAGTGATCCATCAAGCTTGCCTTTCTGGTTCTTTTGATTATTGTTCTTTTGCATAAGGTTGAGAAAGATTCCGCAAAGATGATCAGCAGCATGGTCCGGGAGAACTCCATGAAAAAAGCGAATTTTACGTTTGGCAACGGCAAAAAGCCGGATATCGAGATCAACAAGACCACCAATCAAAAATTCTGGCAAAGTCCAAACTTTACCTTCTGGCTGTATGTCATTTTTATCCTGATTTCTTTTCAGTTTTATCAGGGATATAAGCAGGCCAGACAGGAGGAAATCCCCTATAGTCAGTTTCTGACCTATGTCCGAAACCATGAAGTAGCTGAGGCCGTGGTCACTGATCGGGTTATTACCGGTACCTTGACCCTGAAGGATGAAAAAACCAACCAGCCGCGCCG
>CAZURY010000524.1:0-1859 GCA_964623145.1 uncultured Desulfobulbus sp.
CTTTTTCTTTTTTACAAGCCAAAACAGTCCATTATTACTATGGGTAATTATACCCAGATAAAATATGGTGCTGTTGCCCATTGACAACAGCCTCTTTTCTTCTGTATAGAAACGTATGCTCTCCGTAACAGAAACAAAAGAGGACGGGGCAAGCTATGACCCCAGTGACCGCCGTCATTCTGTCCGGCACAAGTTGCGCGGCAGACCCTTGGCGATAAATCCGCGTATTCTCGGCCCTATCCTTGACATCAGCATGCATGGAATGTCGTTTGAATATTCCGGCGAAGATCTGCCCTGCACCCAATTTATGGAAATAGGCATCTTTGTCAGTGAGTCACAAACAATCATTCCAGGAATCCAAACCAGAACCGTTCGCGATCATATCTCCAACACCTGCAGCAGCTTTATTCCGGTAATCCGTAAAATTAGAGCCGTTGAATTCCTCGACCTCACAACAGAGCAATATCAGCAGCTGCAACAAATCATCAACACCCTGAGTACGGATAGTCCCTGATCGTTTCCACGCCGGCTACCTGTGTTGCCGGCCGCTCCACCTCCTCCGCCCAGCGACATTTACGCCCATCTCGCTTCCGCACTTCCGGAAAAAACCACCGCCTATTATCTATCGATCTACATTTACAGACAAAATGTCGAAAAATACATTTTTTTCTCCGACAAGCAGCCGCAGAATAATCAGCGCCTGGCACCCAGCCCTTGTCCTGAGCAGGCACCCTGCACCGACCTTATCTTTTTAAAAATGCATCCACGCGCCCAGCCAGGAAATCAGAAAAACATCACGACTACAGAATCTTGAACAATAAACCCCATTGATTTTCACGCCAGGACCTACCCCCACCCAGGTCGACCTCTTTGCAGACAGGCAATTGCAATTCTTTTTTCCTGTTTCACGGATTATTTTTTCCGTAAAACAGGAAAAAATATCGAGCTCCTGCAGGATGCATTGTGCGATACCACCATAACATACTGAAACTACAGATATAATAATATTTTTCCCAACTGGCATGCAGAGTGCAATTTAAGCGACACATAAAGAAATGTTTTTTGATGATTAAAAAAGGAGCAAGACAAGCATGAAAACAACAACTCTCGTACTTGCAGGGGCAGCATTGTTGTTGCCGGCCATTCCGCAGGCAAATGCTCAGACTTTTACCTATGCTGACAACTGGATCAACTGGCCAGGCTATACAAGCCCACTGTCGGGTGATGAAAACGGAACACCCAAGATTGACCACATGGATGTGACCATCAGCGGAGGTTACCTCGACGCGGTGAGCATTGTCCTGCACGACAGCACCAGTCGTCAAGCCTTCGATTCCCTATTTATTTCCACCGATGGCGCTTGGGATTCCTGGGATTATTTTGTTCACGACGGTGGAACGAGGGACAACGTATCCACCGGTAACGTCCCTGGAGATGGCTTATATGAAGTTAGCAATAATTACGCCTACACCATGACTACCACCAACCGAAAAGATAATCCTAACGGTATTGATGCTGGATCATTGAACATGGTCGATAACACATTCGGAGCGACCCAGGATGGCCACCCCTATGAAATAGTCTACGATTTCACCAATCTTTCTGATAAAATCGTTATCAATCCCGACGAATTCTTCATTGCCTATGCTCCCTGGTGCGACAACGACATCATCGGCGGCGGCACGGCCCCGGTTCCCGAACCTGCCACCATGCTGCTGTTCGGTACAGGGCTGGCCGGGCTGGCAACGGTCGGTCGCAAAAAAATGAAACGCGATTAATCCTCGCATCACGCTCCAGCAAAAACGGCAGAGCCAACCGGCTCTGCCGTTTCTGTTTCTTCCCCCGGTCTTTTCTGGTAT
>CAZURY010000525.1:0-1853 GCA_964623145.1 uncultured Desulfobulbus sp.
CTTTTTCCTCTGGCTATCACTGCTGATATGGACGGAAAAATTTCTTCTTGTCACCTCATGGCCTGGACCATTACGTGTTGTGATATGGCCTGACAAACAATACACACTGTGTATTATTATTCTGACTGTCCTACTGCCTCTTTCAGGTTGTTTTGTTAATCGCAGCAAAAAACAATCTGGAAGCATGGACCGTTTTTCTCTTTTTTTATGGGTAACTGATCCACTTATCTACCTGCCCCTGTCTCTGACTCCTGTCTTTTTCTGGCCTTATCTTCCGGATTCTTTACCTTCCACCTTTATTCTTTTTCTCCCGGTCCTCATCTTTTCCACTGCTCTCTATCGTGTAACCACTATCCTTGAAAAAAAAGCAATTCAACTAAGACCTTCCCTGGTTCTTATCTTTTTTATCTGTTCTGTCCTTTTTTACTGGTGGGGGGGTATGTATTTCGGACGATGGGCAACCGATTACAATGGAGACTCCGGTCATTATATCATTCAGGCGGAAAGTCTCTGGTATGATCATGATCTTGATCTTGTCAATAATTTTGATGAGATTGAAAATAAGATTATTGCCCACTCGGGACCGGCCAAAATGCATATATCGAAAAATGCTAAAAATGGCCATTTCTATTCATGGCATCCATTTGGTCTGCCCATTCTTCTGGCCCCGATGGTGTCCTTTGGCAGCCTTGGTCTGCACCTCGGGCTTGCAATCATTGCCGCCGTGGGATCAACAGGTCTGATTATCGCCTGTATTTTGATGGGAACAGGCACTATTCCTGCCGTTGTGCTCACCCTGCTCTTCAGCCTGTCTCCCCTGTGGACCTTTTATGCCTTTCAGGTCCTACCGGAGACAGCTGGAGCAACGGCCATGATCTGGATACTTATTGCCCTGTTACTCATTCGCACTCGACCATGGTTATCCGTGGCAATCATGACAACCTGCTGCTTTATGTTGCCATGGCTGCAGACCAGATTCATTGCCCCGGCTGCTGCTGGGGGACTCAGCTATCTCCTCAGCCTCTGGAAAAGTGACCAGGCTCTCATAAACCGACGACGACAGGCAATGGTTTTCATCGGACTCTCTGTTGTCGGCGGCCTGACCTATCTATTTGTGTATTCAACAATGTTTGAACACGCCCGCTCCTATGCCAACCTGTTACTTTTTTCCTATCCTGCGGGAATGTACCGGGTGCTATTTAGCTGGCGAAGTATCAGCACCACCCTGCCTCTCTTTCCCATCATGCTGGCTGCTATCATCTGGTGTGCGGCGAAGGACAAACAATACCGTAATACCGCCATTATCGTTTTTGCAATTTTCCTCTCAGTACTCACCACATCCTGCGCCAATCCCTACTGGGCGGGTGGTTCCGTCATGCCCGGTCGTTTTCTCCTGGTCACCGCTCCCCTGTTCCTTCCCTTTGCAACGCGCCTCTATCAAGGCAGTGGCAGGACGGTTCAATGGTTTATCCTCTTTCTTGGTACGACAGGCTGTTTCTTGATGCTCCTTGAATTAGGGTATCTACAAGATATTAAAAAAGATTTCACACAGCCCCTTTTTATACTGCCCTTTTATCGCCCCCTGCTCAGCGGTCTAACCAATTTCTTTTACTCACCACAAGATATCTTTGGAGTAATACTTCAGATAATTTTCTTTATTCTGGTTTTCCTTCCATCAACCATGTACCGCCTGCAGATATCGCTTCTCCTCCTTATCTGCTCGGGATACGCCTGGAGTATGCAACACTGGGCCATACCCGTTGATGGCCTTTACAGGATGCGAGGATTACAACAAATAAGGCCAAAAATACTTCACCAGATCAAAAACAGAAATACGGCAGCGTTGAAGAAAC
>CAZURY010000526.1:0-1843 GCA_964623145.1 uncultured Desulfobulbus sp.
ACTTTATATTGCCGCGCAATAAACGATTATAAAATTATGGTCCAGTTAAATGAAATCACACGGCGTATAAAAAATACAAGGAAAAAAATATCCGACTTAATTTCTTACTATAGATTTACCAGAATCAGAGGACAGAAAACAGGGGACAGATGACGGAAAACAGAGGGCAGAGAGCAGTATATCAACCGGGGGAAGGCAAAAAAATCCGCCCTCACCTCCGAAAACGCAAATGGCTTCTTTTACCGGTTTCACCGCGCCATAGGCGTGGTGGAACGAGGATACCTTTTGGGTTCCGGCTTTGCCGGGTCAGGTACTATAGATTTACCGGACAATTATCGAAAAAGGAGGCTGGACAAATGCCCTTTTCACCTCCTGAGTCCTGCTGCGCCCTACAGCCAATCAGTGAGAGAAAATCCGATACCGATGGTGTTTACATAGTGGTTATAATCGATCAGGCTTTCCCCGTATCCATTAAAATAATGGACATAACCCTTTAGATAAGGCCAGCTCAACAGTGGAAAACTCCAGCTCAGTTCCACAGCCCCTCGTTTAAAGCCGGATTCCAGGTTATTTCTGGACATCAGACTGAAAACATGGTCTCTCCATTTGTAGGATGCGTAAAACTCACCATGGCCGAGATAATCGGTGATATCGGGGTTGTCATCATCTTGGGCATCTTCCTGTATTCTGATCCAGGGTTTAATGCTCAATGCTAAATCGCCCCGTTCCACGGTAAACCAGGCATACACCCGGTTCCAGCTTCGGGAAAGTTCTCCGCCACGACCGTTTGACTGGTGAACAATGCCAAAGGAGTCCCAGACATTGGTAAAACCCAGCAGTTTCCAGTGCGGATGGAATTCAATCCATGCTTCGGGTTCATGATTGGTTTCCCGAAACGGCGCGGATTCCTTACTGTTATACACCTGCCAGAAAGACCTGTTGGTGTAGGCGGCATAAATATTAGCCGTATTGTTGAACAGGTTGACAAGGAGCGGAAATTTGATGCTGAGCTGAAACTGCGCCTCAGTGTCATCCAAACCCAAACCCGGATCACCAAATTGCTCCTGGAATACTTCAGAATTGTAGGAGTTGCCGTTGTAGGCGGCAAACAAGATATAATTTGGTTTATGCGCCATGAGGGTAAAGGGCTGCAAAACATGCTCCCTGTCTTTATGGATGCGCTCACTTACCAGTGGGGGCGGAGTGTTTTTCGTCTTGGCAGGTAAAAACGTACCGGCATGGATTTCTTTTTCACATTGCAGGCGTAGTTGACCTATTGTGGTTGCGTCATCAGCAGTGGACAAGGCGCTTGTCATACAGTCTTTCAACTCGTCGGCGGATGCGGGCGGCGAAATAAAAAAAATCAAGATTGCGGACAGCAGATACAAATAACCGGCTCCTCTGTAGAAAAATTGTTTGCCGGTAGTGTTCTTTGTAGTTTTCATTTTCATTGGGTCCATTGTTATACATGAAAAATATAGGGCCAGCCCCTGGAATGTCTGTTTCAGGCAACCCCTCACGGGATGTCCAACCATCCGTTTTTTCAACCCCGTTGGTGTAAGCGCTCTCAGGTGCCGCAGGAAAGATTTGAGCGCGGCTCCTGACAGCAGATTTTTCATACCAGAAAAGCACCGCAAACTCAAGGGCAATGACAGGCACGGGATCAGGTCTTGAAAGGTCTGTTCAAGCAGAATAAAAATTCTGCAAACCCGGCCCAAGGCTTCAATTTTGCCGCATTCGGGAATCAAACATTAACGGGCAGCCTCATGGTCGATCCCCTTAAAGACGCCATTGCCCGAACTTCCCGCGTATACTACAGAGGGATTGGATGGATCAATGGTGA
>CAZURY010000527.1:0-1813 GCA_964623145.1 uncultured Desulfobulbus sp.
TTTTTGCTTAATCATTGTAAATGAATATAATTCAGGAAACGATGGGAAAGCAGACAAATAGATATGGCGTTGATGTCCCGACCGGGAGCAATACTGTTGAAGGAACCTCTACTGCGGCTCTGGAAATCAATGCTCTGTATTGTATTGTCGGGCTTATTGGATCAGCTGTTCATCTGGATACGGCTCTGTCCGCAATCCTGAAGGTGCTGCATGATACCATGCGTATGGAACGGGCGACTCTAGCTCTTGTTGATGAAGATAAACAGCGCCTGACAATTCGTGCTTCTTACGGCCTGAGCATTCAGGAAGAACGACGTGGGGTCTATGGTCTGGATGAGGGGATCTATGGGCAGGTGTTCAGCACAGTCTCTCCCTTTATTGTTCCTGATGTGAATAGAGAGCCTCTCTTTCTCAACCGTACCGGGGCAAGGCATTCATACAGTAAAAACAAAATTTCCTTTATTGGGGTACCGGTTGTCCTTGGCGAGGTACCGGTGGGGGTGCTCAGTGTTGATCGCCTGTTCGGGATGGACGTTTCCCTGGAAGAGGATGTACGCTTCCTTACTGTTGTGGCGACACTTATCGCTCAGTTTTTAAGCCTGAACCAGGCCATTGCCAGGGACAAAAGAAAACTGCTCCTGGAAAATTCGAACCTGAAAGCTCAGCTCCATGCCCGCTATCAGAAACACTATATTATTGGTCACAGTAAGCCGATGCAGGAGGTTTTTCGAACGATCGAACGGGTGGCGCCAAGCCGGGCCACGGTTTTACTGCTCGGAGAATCCGGAACCGGCAAAGAATTGGCGGCTCAGGCCATTCATGAGGCAAGCCCGCGAAGGAAAAAACCTTTTATCAAGTTAAACTGTGCTGCTCTTCCGGAAACTTTGCTGGAAAGTGAGTTGTTTGGTCATGAAAAAGGTGCTTTTACCGGAGCAGGAGCAAGCAGGAGAGGTAGATTCGAGCTGGCCAATAGGGGAACGCTGTTTCTTGACGAGATAGGGGAGATCCCCATGCCGTTGCAGGGGAAACTGCTGCGGGTGTTGCAGGAGCAGGAATTTGAGCGTCTCGGCGCCACCAGAACCCTCAAGGTGGATGTACGCATCATTGCCGCCACCAACGTTAATCTGGAAGACGCAATAGCTGCCGGCAGTTTCAGAAGTGATCTCTACTATCGGCTGAACGTTGTCCCTATGACCCTGCCCCCTCTGAGAAAAAGAAAAGGGGATGTGCCGCTGTTGCTCGATCATTTTCTGCGAGCCAGTAACCGGCGCAACGATCGAAATATTCGGCTGTCAAAGGAGTTTTTGGATTTTTTATCGGATTATGATTGGCCGGGGAATGTGCGGGAACTGCAAAATCTTATTGAACGGTTGGTCATATTGGCAACGGATGATCTTTTGAAAATTGAAGACCTCCCGGAACATTTCCTCCATCCGCAAATACCGGACACGCCATCTGATTATTTGCAACCTTCAGAGATGCCAACCTCTGTAAGTAAATCCACCCAGGTAAATAAGGCTACGTCAAGGTCATTGGAAGAAATAGAACGGGAACAGGTTAAAAATGCCCTTGACAGGCATGGCTGGATTCAGGCCAGGGCAGCACGTGAGCTTGGTTTGACTCAGCGCCAGATCGGTTACCGGATAAAAAAATTTAACCTGGCCAGACCTGCTTATCCGTAATTCTCAAACCAGGCTTAACGCCGCAGCCCAATAAATCGTACCTGAATTGAGCGATTTTCATTTCGCCCCAAGCTGCAGGTTTTGTGCTGTTTCATTGTAGTTAAGCCTACATGGGACAGCGCAAGGCCTGC
>CAZURY010000528.1:0-1812 GCA_964623145.1 uncultured Desulfobulbus sp.
GGGCAGGCATTTGAAGCACGGTCGAACTCCGGTCACAGGCGATCTCTGCAGCAACGGTTGGCGGGAAAGAGCAACGTTGTCGACGCCCTTATCCTCGGGGAGCATGTTCGAGTGGTTACCAGTGAGCCGACGCAAGCCCGGGTGTTGAGCAAAGAGTTTTCTACTCCGGATGAACAGGTACAGGTGTCCGCCGTTGAACCTCGTTTTGAGGATGCCTTTATTTTTTTACTCCATAAAGAAAAAAAAGATACCCACAAAAAAAACGGAGCGCTGGTTCTATCAAAGCAGGTGACCGGGGACGAGGATGGCGAAGTAATTATCGTTCACGACCTTGAGCGTAAATTCGGTGATTTTTACGCAGTAAAAAATCTCTCTTTTTCGGTGAGAAAGGGCGAGATTTTTGGCCTGCTCGGGGCCAATGGCGCGGGAAAATCCACCACATTCCGGATGCTCTGCGGTCTCCTGCCGGCTTCGGGGGGCACTTTGCAGGTGGCCGGCCTGGACCTGCGGGTTGCCAGGGCTGAGGCCAGGGGACGGATTGGCTACATGGCGCAGAAGTTTTCGCTGTACGCCGGATTAACTGTTTGGCAGAATCTCAAATTTTTTTCCAACGCGTATGGTCTGTTTGGAAAAAAACAAAAGCAACGGATAAACTGGGCTCTCGATGCCTTTGAACTGCAGCCTTTACGCAACAACGTCAGCGGCGAGTTGCCCCTTGGTTATAAACAGCGTCTGGCAATGGCGGCGGCGCTGATGCATAATCCGGAAATTCTTTTTCTTGATGAACCGACCTCCGGCGTTGATCCGCTTGCCCGGCGCGAGTTCTGGCACCGGATAAACGCACTGGCCGAGGCCGGTGTTACCGTACTGGTTACCACCCATTTTATGGAAGAGGCGGAATACTGCGATCAGCTGGTGATTATGGCCCGTGGGCAGGTCCTGGCGGCCGGCGATCCCCAAGAGCTGAAAAAGAACGCGGCAACAGCTGCCTTGCCTCACCCGACCATGGAGGATACGTTTATCGCCCTGATCGAAGACTTTGATGCTGCCCGGGCCTGATGAGCTCCGCCCCCCTCTACTCACCGTTTGTTTCAGGAAACTCCGGAAAACAACCTGTCGACAGTCACTTTGCTGCGACACTTGAAATAAACAGAAAAACAGCGAATTAATCCTTGCTTTTTGTTCCCTGTTCAGATTACCTTATGAGTTAGTCAGTTTTTGGTAAGATATCTTTTCCGGTGTCATTCACACCAAAATTCCACATTTTCTCTGGAGGCTCAAAAAACCAACCTGTTTTCCCCCATAATAATCTTCTGCCGGCGGAGGAACATTCATGTCTTCGATTCACCAATCATCTGACCTGCGGCATCATACCCGGTATCGGATCAATAATGATATTTTCCTCGTTGTCCAGGGTTGCATGGCAAGCGCCCCGTTCAGTGTCACCGATCTAAGCAAAGGCGGAGTCGGCGTATCTGTTGACGATGAAAAAAATGATCTGGCTGACAAATTTATCCTCTTTGACCTCATCTCCGACACGAACCAGATTATTCTCCGCTCCCTGGCTGCCAGGGTTGTGTTTGCTCCTGCGTCAGACGACAATGCCGAGAACTCCGTTAATCCCAACCGAAAATATGGCCTTGAGTTTGTACATCTCTCCCCCTTGCAAAAACGGCAGCTTGGTATGATTACAAAAAAATATGCCCGGCCCGGACGGGAGAATATGCTTCCCTGTCAAAGCATCGGCCTCGTGCCCATGGTTCCGTGGCAGGGGATGAATAAATAAGTTCCTGTTGCTCAATTTAAAATTTC
>CAZURY010000529.1:0-1807 GCA_964623145.1 uncultured Desulfobulbus sp.
TATTTGCGCAGATAAGCGGAGACTTCGAAGATGGCGTGGCTGTGAGTAGTTACGGCTAACGTCGCAGCCCTTTGGGCATTTTGCGGCGCCTGCCACCGCGAATCACTGATTTCCCACGCATTTTTTTCATCATTTTCAACATCATCGTATAACTCTTTAAAACCCGATTCACCTCTGCTACCGAAGTGCCCGATCCTTTGGCTATACGCTGCCGCCTGGAAGCATTAATAATACGATGATTCAGGCGTTCCTTCTTGGTCATGGACCGTATAATCGCCTCAGTCTTGCCAAGTTCTTTCTCATCCGGCTTGGGCGCATCTTTAAGCTGTTTCAGTTTGTTAATGCCTGGAATCATACCCATGAGCTGTTCCAGGTTACCCATTTTCTTGATCTGTTGAATCTGGTCGAGAAAATCCTCAAGGGTAAAGGCATTTTTCTGAATTTTGCGGGCGAGTTTTTTCGCCTCTTTCTGATCAACTACCTTTTCCGCCTTTTCAATGAGTGACAGCACATCACCCATGCCAAGGATACGAGAGGCAGCACGGTCAGGATGAAATATCTCCAGGGCATCAAGTCCCTCGCCCAAACCAACAAATTTAATAGGCTTGCCGGTAACCTTTTTCACGGAAAGGGCTGCGCCGCCACGGGCGTCACCTTCCATCTTGGTCAAAACTACACCAGTGATTTCCAGATCTGCATTGAACTTATCGGCAACAGTGACCGCATCCTGTCCGGTCATGGCATCAGCAACAAAAAGCACCTCGGAAAGAGGAATGGCTGTGCTGATATTGCGCAGCTCATTCATCAACTCCTCATCGACATGCAGACGACCTGCGGTATCAATGATTACCGTATCAAGATCCTTCTGTTGCGCAAAATTATACGCCTGCAGGGCGATATCAACCGGATTCTGATCTGTTGATGAATCAAAAACCGACACATCAATCTGTTCGCCAAGAACCCTAAGCTGCTCGATGGCTGCCGGCCGATAGACATCCGCCGGCACCAGTAAGGGCTTACGCCCCTGCTCTTTGAGCTGTTTAGCAAGCTTAGCGGCCGTGGTCGTCTTACCGGAACCCTGCAGTCCGGCCATCATAATGGTTACCGGCTGCCGGCCGTCCAGACGAAGCCCCTCGGTTGTACTGCCAAGCAGTTCAACAAGTTCATCATGGACAATTTTGACAACCTGCTGCCCTGGCGACAGGCTCGATAACACCTCACGACCTACAGCTTTTTCAGTAACCGAGGCAACAAAATCTTTAACTACGGAAAAGTTGACATCAGCTTCAAGAAGAGCTCTGCGCACCTCGCGCATACCCTCCTGGATATTTTCTTCAGTCAGTTTACCATGGCCGCGGAGCTTTTTAAAAACCCCTTCCAACCGTTCCGTAAGATTTTCAAACATAATATATCATTATACCATTTATAGGAAAATCCTGGCTGACGACAGGGTGCCCATGCCGGAGTCGGGATTTTCATAACAGCGAATCGGCGTCATTGTTATGCCTCTATCCTGAAAAATTTCTCCCGCCGGCATTCACCAGGAACAAACAGCATGACGGGAACAAAACCTCAGAAAAGCTGCTACTTCACAAGTAGCTCAGCCGGATACAACACTAAAAAAGCAACAACCCCTAGTGTCTCGTCAACACTGCTCTGACGCATCTTGCTTGTCCTTTTCCACGCCTGTTGATTAGCGACATGAGTTACATAGTTCTACTATGCGCCTCACGCCCCTAATCAACAGGCATAAAAAATTACGGCGCAATATTACGTCATTTCATTGTTGACGCGACACTGGCTTGGG
>CAZURY010000530.1:0-1791 GCA_964623145.1 uncultured Desulfobulbus sp.
AAAGTCTTTCCGCCCCGGGTATCTCCGGGGCAAATTACAATTATGATAATAAGAATTTTTTTTTATACCCTAACTTACATGGAAAAAATGAAGAAAAAAATAATTACTCAGGTCGCTCTTGTTTGTTTTCTCCTGGTTATGCCATTGTTCGGTTACAGCGCCCAGGGACAGAGTCCGACGGATCAAATGAAACCATTTGTTCGTAAGGTCATGAAAATACTTAAGAATGCTGATTTCAAGGAAGATCCGAAATGTATCATCTGTCAGCGCCTGATTGATGTCTCCCGTGAACGTTTCGACTTCCATGAGATGTCTAAAAGGGTACTTGGTCGGTCCTGGAGAAAATTGAGCAAGAAAGAACAAGATGATTTTGTTGATCTCTTCACCCGCCTGCTGCAGTACGCTTATATTGGTAAACTTGAAAAGTATACTGGCCAAAAAGTTATCTTTAAAGGGCAGCGGATAAAAGGAAAACGTGCGCAGGTTCAAACAGAGCTCAATGATGGTCAACAATCGGTTGCTGTTTCCTATATCATGTTGCTTGAAGGTGACCAGTGGATGGTCTATGATGTCATCATTGAAGGCGTCAGTCTTGTCCGAAATTATATGGAGCAATTTAAGGAAATTTTACGGAAAGAAAAGTATAGCGGACTTGTCAAACAGATTGAAAAAAAGATCAAGGATCTTGAAGCAGAGCGTCGGCAACGATTTTCACAAAATAAAAAATAACTATTTTCCGGGTTCATCCAGTGATTGATATTAAAAAATACCTGCATGAAAAACAACAGCTGATTCAACAAGCCCTTAGCGATTTAATGCTGTCGGCTGATGGCGACTTTGCAGATCATGTGGCCTGCATGCGGTACAGTCTCTTTGTCGGCGGCAAAAGAGTCCGGCCCATTCTTTGCCTTGCCGCAGGATCTTGTATCAGTGAAAATACGGATATAGAAAATCAGCTGCTACCGATTGCCTGTGCTTTGGAATGTATACACACCTATTCCCTTATCCACGATGATCTACCGGCAATGGACAATGATGATCTAAGACGCGGTCATCCGACTTGTCATAAAAAATTTGGCGAGGCAGAGGCAATTCTTGCCGGTGATGGTCTGTTGACGTATGCCTTTGATCTGCTTTCCAATGCGGAACATGCTAGAGGTTTGAGTGATTCGGCACGACTGGCGATAGTGAACGTCATAGCAAGGGCAGCCGGATCGCACGGCATGGTCGGCGGGCAGGCTCTTGATATGGATGGAGAAGGGAAAGATCTTACCTTTGGGCAGTTAAAGACCATTCATCGTAACAAAACAGGTGCCCTTATCACAGCCTCTGTTCTCAGTGGTGCTATCGGGGCAGGAGCAGATGTTGAACAGCAAAAGGCCATGCGAGAGTTTGGCGATAATATCGGGCTGGCCTTTCAGATTGTTGATGATTTACTTGATGTCATCTCGACCACTGAAGAACTGGGCAAGACTGCCGGAAGTGATGCCCGGCACGAGAAGGCAACCTATCCTGCCTTTTTCGGTGTTGAAAAGACCAGAGAAATGGCCAATCAGGCCGTGCAGCGAAGCCTTGATGCACTTTCCTCTTTCACTGACAAAGCTGATCCTTTGCGTGCCCTTGCCAGGTATATAGTCGACCGGACGAAATAAAAACAATTGTTTATCAGTATATAGGTGTACCCGGGGCGTTATATCATGAGAGATATCTTCGAGCATGAAAAAAAACCTTGCATGGTTATTGGGATAACAGCGCAACAATCTTGGTGGTAGAATGTACTGCACAATGGGT
>CAZURY010000531.1:0-1790 GCA_964623145.1 uncultured Desulfobulbus sp.
ACCGTAGCCCGACTGCCTATCCCTTTTCTTCGTCATCAAGAGCTTTGACAAGAAGGGTGGCAGCTGCTCCGGCCAGACCGATTGTTTTGGCCTGTTGCCGTGTCGGCCGAATCAGACCAGCCAGCATGGAGCGGCGGGCATTTGCCTCGGGCATCTCCTGGGGGGCCTGGGTCATGAGCAGAGCCATATCTTTCTTGTTGCCGAAATAACGGCTGTTTGGACCTATCTGTACATTTTTGGACGTCATGCCCACCGCGCCTCTTTTCACATATTTCGACACTTCGGAATCAGGATCATCAAGATCT
The DNA here is from genome assembly GCA_964623145.1 of uncultured Desulfobulbus sp. Classification (GTDB taxonomy): domain Bacteria; phylum Desulfobacterota; class Desulfobulbia; order Desulfobulbales; family Desulfobulbaceae; genus DRLX01. The sequence continues at coordinate 306 of CAZURY010000531.1, forward strand.
CCAAATATCCTGGCTTCCGCAAGGCAGGTCTGCACACAGGCAGGTTGCAGACCTGCCTCTACCCTGGGCATGCAATAGGTGCATTTATCGGCCTTACCGTCTGAATCATCGTCTGCAAGGTCAGGGTTGACATATCGTGCGCCATAGGGGCAGGCATCCACGCAGGCGCCACAGCCGATACATCGATTTTTATCTATCTGAACAGTACCGTTAAACGGATCTTTCCAGGTGGCGGCAACCTCCATGGTTTTGGTTTTGCCTGTTTTTACATCTTTAAAAGTGACCATTTCCGTGTCGGCCGGACAAACTTCCACGCAGGCGGGTTGTGCACAATGGTTGCACAGCCCCGGGTAATAAGTTGCGGCCAGTCCATGGGGTGTGTCGGCAGGGCCGAGCCGGCGCAGCCAGTTTCTGGCAAATTCCACGGGGACTTCCCATTCCGCCCGGCAGGCCACTGCACAGGCATGGCATCCCACGCATCGGTTAAGATCTATAATCATTCCATATTGCATAATGGAGTATCCTCCTTAAAAAGAGTATATTTGTGATTTTTTCAGGCAGGAATATTTATAACTTTTCCGTCCTTGACGATGCGGACAAAGTTGATCCGCATGCCGCTGATGCCTGTTTCACCCTCGCGATTGATTTTGGTGTTGAGTTCGTTGTCATCAATACCCTTGTGATAGCCGACACTCATGGCAGGGTTATATGTTCCGTATCCATGGGCGATAAAGAGACAATCTTTGCGAATTCCTGGGGTTACCTTGACAACGGTTGAACCTGTTGATCGTTTACCGTCCTGATTTTCAAGAAAAACCCGGTCGCCGTCCTTGATACCCATTTTCTTTGCGGATTCATCGTTTATCCAGAGTGGGTTCTCCGGCATTTCCCGTGCAAGCCAGGCGTTATTGGCTGTTCGGTTGAAGGTCTGCACCGGCGAACGGCCATAGATCAAGCGGGCAAAACCTTTCGGCGGTTCTTCCGTGGGGGTATAGGTTGGTAAAGGAGGAAAATCCTCGTCTTCCATGGCCTCTGAGTACAATTCTATCTTTCCGGAATCCGTGGCAAACTCAGGTTCCTCTCCCTCCTTCAGGTAAGGAGATTCGCCCGGTTGAATATAGATACCATCAAGTTTACGCAGCTTGGCAAGGGACAGGTTATCCTCTTTGAGGAGTTGGTCAACAAATTCCTCCTGTGTTTTTAAGGGGATGTCTTTGCCATGCCCCATGCGTTTGGCAAGTTCATTGGTCACCCATACAGGATCCTTTCTCTCAAACATTGGGTCTATAAGCGGCATGCGGGGCGCTATAAACTGTTTGGGTGTATCTCCCTGATCCCACTGGGTTCCACGTTCGACATGATCGTAGCGTTCAAGGTAAGAGGCTTCGGGAAGCAGTATGTCCGCCCACATGGTGATATCCGTGGGGGATACATCGGAGACCATGACAAAATCCATGTTGGCCAGCGCCTTCATGGTTTTTTCCT
>CAZURY010000532.1:0-1785 GCA_964623145.1 uncultured Desulfobulbus sp.
TGCTTAACGCATTACAGGGATAGCCGAGACTACATTTAATTGATGCCAAAAAATCACCCTGATCGACCACGACACTATCATGCCACGTAAAAACCGAGATAAAACCGAACAGCTGCGAATTCTCTCACAATCGGTAATGCTTGAAGAGGCCCGTACGCCGTACCTCATCCGCACCACCATGCTTATTATATGCCTGGCTTTTTTCATTTTCGTCGGCTGGACGGCCTGTACAAAAATTAAGGAAATGGCCAGGACAAACGGTGAGATTGTCCCCTCTTCCTATGTCCAGTCCATTCAGCACCTTGAAGGCGGCATTGTTAAAGAGATACTTGTCCGGGATGATGATGCGGTGAAAAAAGGTCAGATTTTGCTTCGACTTGAGGGTGAGAGTGTTCGCAGTGATTTCGCCCGTGTCATGACCAAATTGCGTCTGTTGCAATTGCGGGCGGCCAGATTGCGGGCCTTTGTCAGTGGCAACCGGGAAGAATTTGATCGATTAAACCGGCAATACAGCAAGCTGAGCTCCACGGAAGAAGATATTCTTGCTTCAATGTTTGATTCCCTCAAAAGGGAACAGGAAATTCTCAAGCAGCAGTTGATTCAGAAAAAAGAGCAGAAAAAACTGTATAGACAGGAACTGAAAACAGCCCGTAAGGCATTGGAAATTGCTCGGACTTCCTTCAAAACCCAGGACAAGCTGTACAAAGAGCGACTGGTTTCCGAAACAACATACCTGGCGGTTGTCCGGGAGATGAACCAACAACAGGGACAGGTCAACTCTCTGCAGATCAAGATAAACCAGGCCGAAGATGCTATCAACGAATATACCTGGCGCCTGCAATCGATAGTCACCGAAGCCAGAAGCAAGGCCCTGCAGCAACTCGGCACCCTGGAAAGCGAGCTGGCGGAAACCGTGAAAATAAAAGACAAACTGGAACAACAGATCGCCCGACTCGACATTCGCTCACCAGTAGACGGGTTGGTCAAGGGACTGGAAATTCATACTGTTGGCGGTGTCATTGCCCCGGGCAGACAGTTGATGGAAATTGTTCCCGCCGGCAGTGAACTATTGGCGGAAGTTAAAATTTCCCCCAACGATATCGGACACATCAAAGTAGGATTTCCGGTTATTGTAAAAATAACTTCCTATGATTTTTCCAGGTACGGTTCGATAAATGGTACTGTATCAGGTCTGTCAGCCACAACCTTTGCCAATCAGCGGGGACAGACTTTTTATAAGGGGATGGTCACCCTGGAAAAAAATTATGTCGGCAATAATCCTCAACAAAACTTAATTTTACCGGGCATGATCGTCAATGCCGACATCATTACCGGGGAGAAAAGCCTGCTGGCCTATTTCCTGAAACCGATCTATAAAGCACTCAACTCTGCGTTCAGGGAACGATAACCTGAAAAGCATGATGGGACGAAATATGCACTGCTGCTCTCTTTCCGGTCACAGCTACAAAAATTATAAAAAGCGATCGGAACGGTATTGCTTCATGGCTGATCTTCGAAAACTATTACCTAAATTTAGCGTTTCACCCCATCAGGAGTCTCGCTGTGCTCGCTTACCTGCGCTGCCCCATGTAGGCTTCACTACAGGTAAGCGAGTAACGAGACTCCGATGAAACAGCACAAAACCTACAGCTTGGGGCGAAATGAAAATCGCTCAATTTAGGTATTACATTGCAAATAGAGGAAACAATGATTTCAGGAAGCAACTCTGCCACCGCTCATGGCATGAAAATGAAAAAAACATCCATCCTTGTCGTAGATGATAAT
>CAZURY010000533.1:0-1779 GCA_964623145.1 uncultured Desulfobulbus sp.
ATGAAATGGAAATCCCGTAGGGTTGCACCCCGCCTGCAACATTTTTAAAAGAAAAAATTTATCATTATTTATCTTTTTTAATTTGCAGGCGGGGTGAAACGCTCAATTTAGGTATACCTTTATTTTACCAAACAGGAACCTGCCCGCATATTTCACAAAGGTCGCCTGCGAAAAAGACAAACATAATTGGATAATTATTTTTTCCCCAGCCTTTACTCTTTTATCATTCGTGGCTATTGTCGTCGGCAATAATAATAAATAATAGGGAACCTTGAAAAATTAGGATTTTCCTCCCAAGTCAGATAAGCGTAGACTTCGGGGCATGCGAAAAATTTTACCACAGGCCGGATATTCCGAGGATAAAATTTGAGCATAACGAGGTAAGCGAGCCTGCGAGACTCCGGGTAAGCGAGCCTGCGAGACTCCGAGAGGTTTGGCGGACATACAATTTTTCAAGGTTCCCAATAATCAAACCAAGCAATGCTACATGAATCCATCGTGTACTCCTGCCTGAAACGACACATTGAATATGACGAACACATCTTTTCCAGCGCACTCATATCCCGATGACGTAGCAATCATCAATGTGGGGACTAAAACAATACTTCTGGTTGGGACGGCTCATATATCCCGACAATCCGCCGACCTTGTAGAGCTGGTCATTGCCAATGAACAGCCTGAAACCGTCTGTATTGAACTCGATGAAAAGCGATTTGCCGCGCTTTCAAACCGCAAACGTTGGGAAAATCTTGATCTCAAGGAAATTATCCGAAAGAAGCAGCTTTCCACCCTGCTGGTTAACCTGATCCTGGCCTCGTATCAGAAGAAACTCGGTGGCCGGCTGGGTGTCATGCCGGGCAGTGAGTTGCTTCGAGCGGCACAGATTGCCGAGGAGAACAATATCCGGGTTGAACTCTGCGACCGTGAAGTGCGGGTCACTCTGCGCCGGGCCTGGCACGCCACCTCTCTCTGGAAAAAAGGTTATCTGGTCGCCTCCCTTTTCGCCTCTCTCTTTGATACCACGGAACTGGATGAGGAAAAACTTACCGAGCTGCGTAGCAAAGATGTGCTTTCCGAACTCATGGATGAGCTGGGCAACTCTTTGCCGGACACCAAAAAGGCTCTCATTGACGAGCGGGACATCTTCATGGCGGAGAAGATTAAGGCGGCGCCAGGTAATCGAATCGTGGCAGTCGTCGGAGCCGGCCACATGGAAGGAATGAAACGGGTGATTGACACAGACAACAGCGCCCTTCTTGCCGATATAAATACCATTCCTCCCGTATCCAGGGCCTGGAAAATCATCGGCTGGTCGATTCCAGCCGCCATCCTGCTCTCCATTGGTGTAATCGGCTTTCGCCAGGGAGCGGGAGAAGCCGGGGCAAACGCCCTGTACTGGATTCTGGCCAACGGTATCCCGTCAGCCATCGGTGCGATATTTGCCTGGGCCCATCCGGCAACTGTTATTTCCGCCTTTGCCGCTGCGCCGATCACCAGCTTGACGCCGGTCATCGGCGCCGGCTATGTCTGCGCCTTTGTCCAGGTTATGACCCGGCCACCCAAGGTTAAAGAATTTGAAAATGTCGGCGCTGATATCGGCCGTATTCGCGGCTGGTGGCAAAATAAACTTCTTCGTATCTTTCTCGTTTTCATCATGACCGGGCTGGGATCAAGCATCGGCACCTGGGTGGGCGGTTATCGTATTTTTACCAATCTTTTCCAGTCCTGATCACTGACCCGGCAACAATGACGAATCATATGGCAAATACAAACAAGAAC
>CAZURY010000534.1:0-1777 GCA_964623145.1 uncultured Desulfobulbus sp.
TATCAGTAAAATTTTTATTTTCAGGGGAAGATTTTTAAGAAAATTCATTGTTAATCCTCGGGACGATACATACTCGATTGTTAAGGTTTGATCAGGGGTGTATTTCTACCTTTCAATTTATTTTTATTGTATAGTTGGGCGCCGGTAAAAGTCAAAATTTTTTTGTCTGCATTACAACGGCTTGCAGATTGTCGTAAGAAGAGGAGGGGGTTAGACGGGAATGGGGGCGATGTTTCGAATGAGGTCGGGATGTTTCTGCCGGCTGACTGCCGCCGATACGGACTTGTTTTCTATCGTGTAGCAGATAACGGGTTGGACGCGATTTTTTACCTGTAATTCAAGACGGTTTTTCACCGGAATATTTTGGGGCATATGTCGGTATGTACGCTCACCGATAACAATTTCTCCAGGCCCTGCCTGTTCTTCCAGACGGGCGGCTGCATTCACCGTGTCCCCGATAACGGTGTAATCCATCCGGTTGTCGGAGCCAACATTCCCGATGATGGTGCTGCCGGTATTGATACCAATGCCTATCTGAAAAGTCGGAAGATCTTTTTTGCTTCTCTTACACATTAATTTCCGTGTTGCCCGCTGCATTTTCAAGGAGGCAAGGACTGCGTGTCTTGCTCCCTCCCTTTCACCAGACAGGTGTCCGAACACCGCCATCAGTTGATCTCCGACAAATTTGTCAAGCATGCCTTTACAGGAAAAAACGATTTCAACCATGACAGTGAAATACTCATTAAGCATGGTGACAACTTCTTCAGGTTCCATCTGCTCGGAGAGTGAAGTGAAAGAGCGGATATCGGCAAACATGACTGTCAGGTTTTTTCTCTGATTTTTCAGCAGCACTTCATCCTTGGAATTCATGATATGTTCGACAAGATCATTTCCGATATAGCGGCTGAGGTGGCTACGCAGCTGCTCCTCCTGTTTAAGCCGTTCATACGATTCGGCCAGATCTTCCGCGTATTGAAGAAGTTGAATGCTTTGCTCCTGGATATCATGCCGGGCCTGATTGAGCTGGGCGACAACTGCGTTGAAGTTGACGGCAATATTTTCCAGCTCCCCGTCAATATGGAGCTGCACCGGTTCTATGGTTTCCGGTTGCCCGTTCATGGATGTCATTCTTGCCAGGGTTGACAGTTGGTCTGCCGACTGTCTGAGCAGGGTGAAACCGATCAGAATGGAGAAAAGAATAAGGGCGCCACAGAGAATAAGGGTGTTTGACAGGGAGATATGCTCTTGAATAAACAGATAGATGACCAGGAGAAAGGGAAGAATACCCATCAACCCGAGGCTTATTCTGATTTTGCGATAAAAACTCATGCTTGGTGTGCCGTTGGCTTTCATCGTGGAGGCGCCTGTCTTTGTGTTTGTTGTCTGTTCTGTCCGGATTGACGCAAGAGTTTGAATGGTTCCAGAAAATGAACGGCAACCTGAATGCAGCCTTTGTGTTTGTCATCGGTTGTTTTGTTCCTGCCGTTAACCGAAATGACCCTGGCTGAAGTTGTCATTGTGCCCTGGATGTCAGGAGTGCCCGGAAGCAGTATATTTGCTTCAATTACCTGACCTTGCTCATAGTTATCGGTTTGCCGGGAGTAGAAAAGGGCGCCGCCGCCGGAGATATTGATGAGTTCCGCTGTTTCAACAAACGGATGTCCTGATTGATTTTTTCCCTGCACTTCAAGACGGCAACGCAGGGAAAAGCGCTGAAATTTTCTCTGTTCCATAGAGGTATCGGCACCCCTTTGCTCTTTTGTATATTTGAAAATGA
>CAZURY010000535.1:0-1772 GCA_964623145.1 uncultured Desulfobulbus sp.
GTTTTTTCGGCAAAACAGGCTGCCGGCAGCACCACATCGGCAAGTTGGGCTGTTTCGGAGAGGAAGATATCTGAAACCGCCAGGAAATCCAGCTGTTCCAGGGTGGCCTTGACGCGGCCGAGAGTGGGGTCAGACAGCATGGGATTTTCTCCCATGATGAACATGGCCTTGAGAGGATCCGGGCGTTCACCCGGCAGCCCGGCATTGTGGGCGCCATGGGTCATGTCCAGCAGGGTCCGACCCATATTTTCCGGCAGTGGACATCCCCAGGCCCGGGCAAATTTTTCTCGGATTTTTTCATCGGCAATGGACTGGTATCCAGACAGCACGCCGGGTAAAGCGCCCATGTCGCAGGCGCCCTGGACATTGTACTGGCCGCGCAGGGGATCAACACCGGTGAATTCCTGCTCCACATGCCCGGTGAGCATGGCCAGGTTGGCATAGCTTTCCACATTGGCTGTACCGCAGGTATGCTGGGTGACACCCAGACAATAGCAGATAGCGGCCCGTTGGGCATGGGCATAGAGTCGCGCCGCTTTGGCGATTGCGCCCTTTACGACGCCTGTAATTTGTTGAATTTCATCCAGGTTAATGGTCAGCAGCATATCACGCAGGGCCAGATAATTTTCCGTCCGCATTTCAATGAACAGATCATCAATGAGATTTTCATCCAGGATGCAGCGCATCATACCATTGAGCAGGGCAATGTCGGTTCCCGGATTGATCTGAAGATGGAGGTGAGCATGCCGGGCGATTTTTGTCTTCCGGGGATCGATGACGATCAGTTTTGCTCCCCGGTCAACAGCGGTGTATATCCGCCGGGCCACCTGCGGATGGGTCCTGGTGGTATTGGAACCGGCGACCAGGACGACCTGGGCCTCATCAAGTTCGTTAATTGTATTGGTCATGGCGCCGGAGCCGAAGGTGGTGGCAAGACCTGCCACCGTGGGCGAGTGTCAGAGCCGGGCGCAGTGGTCGATGTTATTGGTGCCCAGAACCGCACGGGTAAATTTCTGCAGCAGGTAATTTTCCTCATTGCTGCATTTGGCGGACGATAAAACACCAATGGAATCGGCGCCGAATTGTTTTCTGATACGGGAAAAGCTTGCGGCAATCAAGTTAAGAGCATCTCTCCAGGAAGCGGTTTGCAGATGACCTCTTTTTCGAATAAGCGGCATGGTCAGTCGATCGGGACTGTGAATAAATTCATGGGCATGCCAGCCCTTGACGCAGAGATTATTTCTTGAGACCGGATGGCTGCGACTTGGGCTGACCCCGACAACCCTGCCGCCTTCAATGTGTAGATAAAGGCCGCAGCCACAGCCGCAGTAACAGCAGATGGTTGGTGTTTCAGGCATGGGAGTCTCCTGATATTTATTATTTTCCGGATGCTTTAGATGACCATGGATTACCGGACCCGGGCTTTGAGTTCAAGTACCATGGCCCGGTTGTTACTCTGTCCATTTAGCGACCGGATTGCGGCCCAAACAGTATCCATATCCCCATTTGCGGCAGCCAGTTGCACCCAGGTATCAGTCGGAACTGTTATCCTGGTTGCGGCCTCGGTAAAACGTATCTGCCGCCGGCCGCCAAAAGAAAGCCTGGGGACAATGGTCAGGTCAACCCGGTCACCAAGGACCAACGGTCGAATTTCAAGGCTGCTGCCAACAGTTTTATACTCACTCAGCCAGGAAAAGCGATACCCGTAGCGGGAACAGAGATCCAGCCAGAAAGAGGTAAAGGGGATTTGCCGCCCGACCATGAGGTAGCCC
>CAZURY010000536.1:0-1770 GCA_964623145.1 uncultured Desulfobulbus sp.
ATGCCATGATTGATGCAATAACCAGATTCTACCGGGAACAGTTACCAGATGGCCGGTTTAAAAACAACATTCTTACAACCGACTGTCCCTTCTGCAGGGAGAAACATACAAAAAACAAAGGTAGTTTGATTGTCTTTCTTAATCAGGCCAGCTACTTCCATGGTTATTTTCGCTGTACCAACCGCTGTGTACCCGGTGGTTTTCCCCTTCATTTCGGCCGACTGAAGAAACTGTCTGCCGTGAATATACCAGGGTATGACCCTGACCGGGATTATGACATCCAGCAGGTCGAGTATCCGGCAAAAAATATCAATGCAGAGATATTGGATTTTTTGGAAAAAATGACCGATCAGCTATATGATCGCTTTTCGGCAATGGGTGTGGGCCGGGATGTGCTTACCGAAATGAAGGTCGGTTATAATGGCCGGTACCTGGTCTATCCGTATGTACAGGAGGATGATAACTGCTACTCGGCCCGCTGCGTCCATCCTGAAAAACCGGAGGATTTCTTCTGGTATGGTGATGAACAATTTTTCCAGCATCCCTTCACCCTCTGGAACAGCACTGATATCAGGTGCTGTGAAAATGGATCACTGGCCATTACCGAGGGCGAGGAAAACCTGCTGATCCTCAAGCAGCTTGGGCTTCCCTGCATCTCCCTGCCGACCATTGGTGATCTTGAACTACTCGATCTGAAACGGATGCAATGGTTGACCACCCTGTTTCTCTTTGTCAACCACAACCAGGAATCGGAAGCAGCGGCCCGCCTCTTTGCCCAGCGGGCAGGACACAAAGTCCGCATTGTCAACTGGCCCGAGGAATATCCAAATAAATATTCCATCGCCGACCTGGCCCGTGACAAGGGAGATGATTTTGCTGCAACCGCCTTTGCAATGATCAAATCGGCACGTTCATTTTCACCCTTTGGATCTCCGGAGCACGAACACTTACGTTTTATTGAACAACTCCGCCTTGAATCCACCGACGGCTTTGAGATGATGCAATCTGATTTTCCTCTACTTAACAAGGCGTTAGGAGGAATCCACGGCATCAATATCATGGGAGGTATCCCTAAGGCCGGGAAATCAAGCTTTTTTATTCAAATCGCTTCAGATATGGCCCGAAAGAAAATTCCGGTTATCTACTATGACTTTGAAAACGGTCGTCAAAAAATATATCTGCGAACCCTCAGCAGGTTCAGTCGTCTGACAACCAAAGAGATAAAGACAGGCGCCCGGAAATATGAAGTATCGCATAAGCTGCAACAGGCGCAACAGGAACTCAAGGACATGCTGCCATGGTTCAGAGTTGTCAATGAACGAAAACTCACTCCGGAGCTTATGCGCCGACACATTGATTTTCTTCGCCACGAAACCCGCTCAGAGTACACGCTGGTCGTTATAGACAGCCTCCATAAACTGCCATTTAAGGATCTTTCAAAGCGAAGAACCGGTATCAATGCATGGCTCAGGCAACTTGAGGCTATCCGTGATGAACTCGGAGTTTCTTTTCTGGTTATTTCAGAACTGTCCCGGGGCGCGGAAGGACAATATGATAAACAGCCGCACATGGGATCGTTCAAGGGATCCGGTGATATTGAGTACTCCGCCGACAACGCCATGATCCTGCTGCCCAAATGGGATCCCTTTGATTCAGGACCGCCGGAAAAACGACAAAATGATCTATGGCTGGTTGCCAGCCGGGAAAAAAGTCCCGGTTTAATTGGCTCCTATCGGATTGATTTTCCCTACTGGGGTTTTAGCGAGCAGG
>CAZURY010000537.1:0-1766 GCA_964623145.1 uncultured Desulfobulbus sp.
AGGGAATCCTGGTTTCATCCTGACCGGGAATCGGCGCATACCGATCATAATCAAAAAGTTCATCAAGATCGAGCAAAGCCTTTTTAAAGGCATAATATCTATGTACTATCGAGTAGCGGTCGGTAACGGCTTCAATAAGGGTTGCAACCGTTGTGTCCGCAAGCTCGTTCTCAAGATTCATTGAGGCTAGCCAGGAGTCATACCCCCGCAGGCGGTCAATGATCATCTTCTCTGCTGCCAAGGTATTAAAAACATGGGTCAGCACATGCAGCTGCCGTTGCAATCCTTCAGTCATCTCGGAAGCGGCCAGGCGACGAACCTCGCGATCAGCAGCATACAGATCGGCCAGCACCTCTTCTTCGGTGCGCTTCTTGTCGCCAAAACGCATCCGCCCCATGACTTTTTCAAAAAGAAGATTCCAGGCGGATCGTCCAGCCGGGCTCAGCTCCTGCAACAACTGTTCTTCGGACCTGGACAGTTGATAGGGTGCAAACCGTCGCATGGCCCAAAGATAATGGCGATATCCTGCCAGGATGGGATCCGCCAGCAGATTTTGAGCCTGCTTATCAGGCAAAGCGTTCCATTCCAGGCGGAAAAAAATCGTTTGGCTCCCCAGTTCCGCAGAAAGCTCTTCTACTTTCTGCAAGAGGGCCGATGCCTCGACGTCAGCGGTATTGGTGGTAAAACAGAGAAAGGCAAAGGTTGCCAGTTTGGTCAGCAGGATATCAAGCCGTTCAAGTTGCTCAACCAGGGCCAGGCAATCTTTTGCCGACAGAGTATGCACTCTGCCCTGAAACGTCGCGATTCGGTCGGCCTGTTCCCGACAGGCAGCCATATCACGGCTCAGCGCAGGATCATTACTGCTCAAATAGAGATCATCCAGGTTCCAGAGTACTTTTTCCGTTTCCAGCAGGGCATTCATTGGTTGTTCAGTCATGGGTCAACTTTCCCGCAGCAGACCGGCAATAAAACCGCCCACGGCTTCAGCGCCCTGTTCGTCAACCAGTCGAATGGTTGCTGTGCCGATAACCGCCATATCAGCCCTACCCTCCAGCATGGCCACATCTGCTCGACCTGCAATGCCGAAACCTACCGCCAAGGGCAGCTCCGTAGCGGCCCGACAGCGATCAAGATACTCCGTAAGCCCGGCATCCATCTCCGTATGTTCTCCAGTGACCCCGCGCCGGGCAACCACATAGACAAATCCGTCCCCCATTCCTGCCACCTCCTGCATCCGCGCATGGGTTGAGGTGGGTGTGAAAAAGGTTATCGGCGCAAGTCCAAGTTGATGACTGGTCACAAAATAACTCTCGCCCTCTTCCGGCGGCAGGTCGGGAATAATGGTTCCCTGCAGGCCAATGGCATGGGTTTTTTCGAGAAAAGCTCGTTCACCATACCTGAAGACTATGTTGTAATAGGTCATAAAGAGAAAATTAACCTGCGGGAACTCAGCCGCCATTTTTTCGGCAAAGTCAAAGCAATCTGCAACCCTGGTTCCATGGGTCAGTGAATCCTGGTTCGCCTTGACAATCACCGGCCCGTCGGCCATGGGTTCGGAAAAGGGAATCTGCAACTCGATACAATCCACCCCGTTTGCCGCCATCTGTCCAATAACCTCCCGGTTGGTTGCAAAGGAGGGATAGCCCAGTACAAGATGGGTCATAAGGAGGATTTTTTTGGTTTGCAGCCTGCTTTTTAAATCATCGTCCAGTTTCATATTGTTTTTATTTTTCTTTTATTCCTTGCGATAATACACAACTCATTTT
>CAZURY010000538.1:0-1759 GCA_964623145.1 uncultured Desulfobulbus sp.
CTGTATATCTGTGTTTTTACTTAGCCATCTAATAGCATGATTTTTACTTTTTACGGGTCCATCACTATTTGAGTTTAAGGACATCATCTTCTTCGGGAAGGAGAAGTCCGGCATGACCGCCAACAATGCTTTTCAGGGCATCGTGTTTGTGCCATCTGGTTTTTCGCTCAAGGTGGAGCAGGGCAAGGCGACTGATCTTTTCTTCAACCATGAGCTGCCGGCAACCTTCCACCGAACCATGACCAGCCACTGAATCACGCAGGGTAAAGGCCTCGTGCAGGGCAAGATCACAGCCATGCATCAGGTTTCGATTATCTGCGGTGGGCCTGCCGTCACCGCTGTAGTAGAGTCGGTGGCAGCCGTCATCGATGAGCAGGCCGTAATTACACTGGGAATGGATACTCCGGGCAGCCTGCAGCTGCAGGCCATTTACCTTGAGCGGCAGACCTGGAGTTATGGTTTGAAAGAGCAGGGGAAAATTCAGCTTTTCTGTAAAACCGGGATAGGCAAGCTCCAGGGCGGCAAGCGTTTTTTCCTGCAATTGCTGCTGACCGATAAACTGCAGAGGTCTGGTTCTTTTCATTTCCCGGAAGCGAAGCAGGAGGAGCGGCAGGCCCAGGAAATGATCGCCGTGAAAATGGGAAATCCAGACAGTGTCCAACCAATCCGGATCATCGCAATAATGAAAAAAACGGTGTGGCACGGAAAAACCGCAGTCCAGCAAAATGGTAGAGCCGTTTCCATTCACCAGTATGGAGCAATTGCCGTGGCGGCTGTCACAGGCCTCGCCGACACCTAAAAAGAGAACCTTCATCGGTGTTACTCTCTCTTTTTGATTACGATTTCGCCGGACAGCGGACTGACGGTTTCAATAATACCGGCAAAGACTCCGTCCCGGTACCAGGGTACCTGTTGGATTAGTCTGCGACCTGATTTTCTTTCGGTGATGTAGAAATTGGCCTCATGCTTCTTTAGCTGTCTGCGGATGATTTTGTTCGATGATTCCGGGTGACAGTCGAACAGACTGGCGCCGATAAGTTTGGCGCCACCGCGTTTTTCAAACAGTTCTAAAGATTTTTTGTTCATGGCAATGATGATGCCGTCCCGGTCGCAGACCGTGACCGCAGCCGGATAGTCTTCATGCCAGTTAAAGGGCGCTTCTTTTGTTTCTAGGACCATGGATCATACTCCTTACCGACCGGTGGCTGTGGGAAACGAACCCTGTCTTCCAGTTCAACTGCAGCAAAGGGGAGGATCGCAAACAAGGCTTCTTCCATTTCCCGGCAGCGTTCAAAATTTTCCCGGATAAGGGCATGCCGCTGGGGATCATTGTTGCCGTAATTGTTGATGATATATTCCAGTCGTTCTTCCAGGTTGACAATTTCTGCATGCCGGACCCGTTTGTCGGCATAATACACAATCTCACCAGCTGTAAACAGACCGTTTTTATATCTGCTTACATCATGCTCGGCCAGGATAACATGCTCTTTAACAATTCGTGCAACAGTCGGATAGCCGTGCCTGGCGCATATCTCCGCTCCTCGGACGGCATGGTCGCAACGGTCTTGCAGACAAGGGGTTTTTGCAATATCGTGGAGCAGGGATCCGGCAATAACCAGTTTCCTGTCCGCAGCAGGGGCGAGTCCTGATTCATCCTCCAGCCCGGTGATCAAGGCGTCGGCCACCCGGGCAACAACCAGGGAATGATGGCGGATATTGTCAAGCATCCGGTACTCATCCATGAGCCGGATGCAGGTAG
>CAZURY010000539.1:0-1731 GCA_964623145.1 uncultured Desulfobulbus sp.
GGTAAGCGAGCCTGCGAGACTCCGGGTAAGCGAGCCCGAAGTCTTCACTCCGTTCCGCTTATCTGCGAGACTCCGAGTATAAAAGAGCGGACATCCAATGACCTTTGGCAGTTAAACGGAGTTGGTTTTAAATATGGACGGCAACCGGTGCTGCAAGAACTCAGCTTTGAATTTTCCCGGGGACGCTGTTACGGGGTGCTGGGACCAAACGGCAGCGGTAAGACCACGCTGCTTGATCTTCTTGCCGGGATTCTGGTTCCGCAGCACGGTCGAATTATCTTCGGCGGGAGGCCGCTTACCAGCTGGAGGCCGGTTGATCTTGCTCAACGGGTGGCCCTTGTACCGCAGGATTTTGCGGTTCGTTTTGATTTTTCCGTCCGCTCAGTGGTGGAAATGGGGCGTCATCCCCACCTGGGACGGTTTGCCGCACTTGAGGATCACGATTACCGGCTGGTTGACAGCGTGATGGCGGAGCTGGGAATTGACGCGCTTGCCGATCGACCGGTGACCAGGCTCTCGGGTGGCGAGAAACAGCGTGTGGCCGTGGCCCGTGCTCTGGCCCAGGAGCCGCAGGTATTACTTTTAGATGAGGCAACTTCCAATCTTGACATTTTTCATACCCTGTCCATCCTTGGCGCAATTCGTCGACGGGTACGTGAAAAGGGATTGACGGTCATTGCCGCTCTTCATGATTTGAATCAGGCGTCTTTTTTTTGTGACTGGCTGCTCTTTTTGAAACAGGGGCGGATGGTCTGCCGGGGTGAAATTGATGAGGTGTTGCGTCCTGATGTGATTTCTGATGTTTATGGGGTGCAGGCCCAGGTGGTATATAATAATTTTTCCGGTTGCCGTCAGGTGAGTTTTCGCTCACCGGTCGACGGTCGTTGAAATGGGTACATATATGAAACGGCTATTATGTGTTGTAGTGCTTCTCTGTTATGTCGGTTTGGCTTTTGCCGGGCCGATCGTTGATGCCGACGGTCGGGTAACGGTTGTGGAAAAGCCGTTTCAACGGATTATTTCACTGTATCCGGCTCATACCCGTAATCTTCTTGATATGGGGGCGAAAAAGCAGATAGTGGCAGTCGGCCGCAGCGATCATCAGATGCAAAGCCTGCCGAAACTCAGCTTCCGTGATGATCCGGAACGTCTTCTGGCATTGCGGCCGGATCTGGTGTTGATCAGGCCCATGATCTCCCGTGCCTACCCGCAGCTTGTCAGTCGGCTTGAGCAGAGTGGTGTCAGGGTTGTTTCGCTGCAACCGGCCGCCATGGATGCATTGTTTCGTTACTGGCAGACTCTGGGAAGATTGTCCGGTCATGAACAGGAGGCTAAACGGATGATTACCAGTTTTGGCCGCGGTCTTGCGGAAATAAATCGCAAAGTACGCCGTATTCCGCAGGCGGAGCGCAAAAGGGTGTATTTTGAATCTATTCATAAACGTATGAAAACCTTTGCCCCCGGATCAATGGCCATTTTTGTGCTGGAATCGGCCGGCGGTATTAATGTGGCGGCGGATGCCGTCCAGGTACGAAAAACCAATATCGCCGCCTACGGCAAGGAGCACATCCTTGCCAAAGCTGGTGTTATTGATGTTTTTCTGGCCCAGAAGGGACGTATGAATCCGGTGACAGTGGCGATGATAAAGGCCGAACCCGGTTTCCAGGTGATTAAGGCGGTTAAAAATAACCGGATTTATCTTGTTGATGAGAAACTGGTTTCCCGACCGAC
>CAZURY010000540.1:0-1715 GCA_964623145.1 uncultured Desulfobulbus sp.
AAAAGAACAATGCAGCGAATAGTGTTACGGGCCAAGCTTCACCGGGCCACCATTACCCAAGCAGATCTCAGTTATGAGGGCAGCCTGACCATTGACGAACAGCTCATGAAGGCTGCCGGAATTATTCCGTTTGAGCAGGTAAAGGTATATAATATCAGTAATGGTGAGCGTTTTGATACCTATGCCATTGCAGGTGAGGCAGGTAGTGGCGTCATCGGATTAAACGGCGCTGCCGCCCGCAGAGGGCATGTTGGTGATTTAATAATAATAGCCTGTTATTGTCTGATGGACGACACGGAACTCATTGACTATCACCCTGAAATTCTGCTTCTTGATCATAAGAATAAAATCAAAAAAGAACTCGCTCTATAGGTGAATTATCATGCCAGGTTTTGAAGTTTTCGGTGAAGAGGAAAAACAGCAGGTTCTTGATGTCTTTGACACCGGTATCCTGTTTCGATATGAATTTACAGATGAACGGAACGATGTGTATAAAGTCCGCGAGTTTGAGCAGGCCTTTGCTGATTACACAGGAGCTGTTTCAGCTCAGGCCGTTACGTCCGGAACCGCAGCCCTCAAAGTTGCGCTGGCGGCTCTTGGGGTTGGAGTCGGAGACGAGGTGATTACTCAGGGATTTACTTTTGTAGCCACCTGGGAGGCAATTTTTGATATCGGCGCGGTTCCCGTGTTTACAGAGGTCAATGAAACCCTGAATATGGATCCGGCGGATCTTGAAAAAAAGATAACGGAAAAAACCAAAGCCATCATTCCCGTACATATGCTTGGCGCCCAGGCGCAGATTAAAGAGATCCTGGAAATAGCCAACCGGCACAATATTCCGGTCATTGAAGATACCGCCCAGGCAGCCGGTGCACGAATAGAAGGCAGGCACCTCGGAACATTCGGGGCCATAGGTACCTTTTCCTTTGATTCGGTTAAAACCATGACCACCGGGGAAGGCGGGATGTGTATAACCAGCGATCAGGAGTTGTGGCGCAACATGTCCGAATACCATGATCACGGCCATGACCATGCAGTCAATCCCGGAGGCCGGGGCGGGGAAGGGCGCCGGTTTATCGGTTTTAATTACCGGATGATGGAGCTGCAGGGAGCGATCGGTCTTGCGCAGCTTGCAAAACTTGATGATATGATTGTTGCTCAGAAAAAGACAAAACAGCAGCTCAAAGAGGCTGTTGCAAAAATTCCCGGAGTAAGCTTTCGTCACCTTGTTGATAAGGAGGGTGATTCAGCAACCTTTCTTGCCTTTATGCTGCCGGACAAGGAGCGGGCTGCAGCAGTCAACAAAGTGCTGAAAGAGCATAATGCCGGCGCTATTAACTTTGGTGAAAACAGCTGGCACTTCTATCCATCCTGGGAGCATCTGCTGGCGGGAAAAACCCTGGCCGCCAATGGCTGGCCTTTTTCAGCGCATGGTAAACGTCGTGTTATTTATGACCCCGATGCCCTGCCCGTTTCCGCTGAGCTGATGAATCGAACTCTTGTCTACCAAATCCCGGTGCGCATGAGCAATGAGCGGCTTCAGGGAATGACAAAGGCTCTGGCAAAGGCTGCGGCGCTGTAGACCAGGCATTGGAAAAAGAGAGGTGATGTTTATCCGGAAATTGCCCACGAAGTGATGCCGATCCGGGCTATTTTCATTCTTCGAAGTCTTCGCTTATCTGTTGTGGCTGTGACGATAAAAAATCCTGGTCCAG
>CAZURY010000541.1:0-1708 GCA_964623145.1 uncultured Desulfobulbus sp.
AACTGATTTCCTGCCGCCATACCTGAGAAATTGGAAATTTCGACAGGATTGCAACGCCCCACCAGGTTCCGTATCGATCCAACCCATGGGGGACATAGGCGTAATTCATATTCAAAGCATTGGCTATCAATGCCGCCTGCTCTTCACCCAATACTTCCTGCAGACCTACAATGTCAGGATCAACAGAACGGATGGCCGCGAGAATCGGCGCCAGGTTCGGTTTAATTTCATCTTTTAGCAGGTAAGGATTCCTTCCAAATTTGACCAATCCGGCACCGACACGGATATTATAGGTCAGAATTGTAAAGGGACGCTCTTTGGTCTCCGTTACTTCAGGCAATCGGATATTATGGACGGGGATACAACCGGACTGTAAGAAAAGGCAGAGGACTGCCCATAAATAAAAACGCCTATAACACTGTCCAGGAATGCTGTTTTTCATCTCTACCCCAAAGGACGACCCTGATTATTTTCAAAAAAAATGGCGCAGGCCATGGGTTACCACAGACCTGCGCCACCAACAAACAGAGTTGAATACGGCTATTTTACTCCGTTATGCAAAGAATTATTTCTTTGCATTTAACCGCATCTGTTTTGCCATCTCCTTCATATCGACCAGAGATTTTTTCATCTTTGCCAGACCATACCAGGTGGTATAATCGGGCATGATATGAAAGGCGGCCTGATAGGTCTTCATCCGAAAATCCATGAACATCTCGTAGAGGACTTCTTCTATGGGGGTGTTAACCTCATAGAAGGTCAACAGGTCGGGATAGGGGAAGGTGGCAGCATTGGTTTCTTTCTTGATGGTGCCATCTACATAGAGATCCTTCACTATGTTGATAGCCTCGGCAAGAATCTTATCCGATGCCTTGATCATCAGATCGGCATTTTTCAAATTTTCTTTGGCAAAATTTGCGGAATGGCATTTCTCGCAAATTTTCTGCATTCTGGCCCGTTCGTCATCCCAGCTCTTTTTGTCAAGTCTGGCAAGATTAGCGGCCTTAACAACTTCAAGCCTTGCTGTTGGTTTCCCATCCTTATCCAATACGCCCAGACCCTGGAGAATAGTTGCACGATAGCCCATCCACTCCTTATCCGACTCCGGCAAGCGAAGGGCAAGAAAACCCCAGGCGGTCATTACCCGATGATTGCCGTCTTCCATGTGACAATCCTGACAGGTAGGTCCACGGTGGGCCTTGGTGTCGGTCTGGTAGGCTGCGCCATGTTTGGAATGCTGCCACATTTCCCACTGGGCATGGTCAAATCCGGTATGACAACTGTTACATGCTTCAGGCCGTTGAGCTTCAGCCTTTGAAAAGGCATGGCGGGTATGACAGTTCTGACAGTCCATGCCATACTTGTAATACTTGCGAGCCTCATTATCCCGGACATGTTCATCGGTTATGCCGAGATTGTGACAACCGTTGCAACCTTTCTGACCATCAATAAACGCCTTAGGCTGCTGGTGAGCAAAGCCGGGGAATGCGGTTATCGGCAACAGGCCGAGGGCATGTTTACCGCTCATATACTGCTTGGCCTGTTTTTTGTGGCATTTTTTACAGGTGCTGATGGTGGGCAGTTTCACCTTATCAACATCAGCAGCACTCATGTGCCCCTTACCATGGCATGCCTTACAGGTGAGTTTTTTAGACATCTTGCCGCGATTAAAATCCTTCACCAGGCCTGGATTAAGCTTTGCATGGCA
>CAZURY010000542.1:0-1705 GCA_964623145.1 uncultured Desulfobulbus sp.
GCCGCCTGTCGAGGGGCGGCCCCGGTTTTTCTTTTTTGGTTCATTTTTCACACCCCGCGCTTGTCAATCGGTTATTTAACCATTTAACAAATGGTCTCACAGGATACCCAACGCGTCCGCCCAACTTGACGCGCTCCGCAGGCCCTTCGCCAAGGGAGTCCAGGTTCGCCAACGTCCTGGGCGCAATCAACCCGCCGGAAAATTTTCCCACCTCCGAACGCGCGACGAATGGTGAAGGCCATCGGTTTAACATCTCGTCGAAATTAGTTTCAGTTTCGCTCATTTTTTTGCCCTCGTAATGGTTGTAAGCAGCCATCCCAACGATGACCTTTTTCCCTTTAGGAAAACCGAAAATAAGCGGTGAGCTTAACACCCTACTATCTGTTGAACGGTATTTCAGTGAGATGTGACGTGTAAAAGGTCAAGAGAAAGAATAAGACGGGGAGCCTGATTGAAAATCGAGCAAAAAAAATTGTTCAAAATTTGTTTTTTTAGAAAAAATCCGGAAACGGTGAGGGGAGGGGGAGAGTAGATGGGATCACTGCATGGGACATAACTCCAATAACTTATCACATTGGGGCGGCATGGAAGGCGGTTCACCTTCAGAAAGAGCCGTTAACATTTTTTGGGAGCATTCTCTGTCGGGGCATGATTCGCACATGGTTTTAAGCCTGGACAGTGCCATGCGCGCCTCAGCCCGGCTTTCAATGCCGGTGCCACCACCATGGTGATACTCTTCGGTAGTCCGTAATTCAATGGCTTCATCAAGTACGTCCGGTGAGGTTTTTAATTTCAAAATATCTTCCCACCTGCCGCACTCGGCTAAATAGCTTTCCTTTATTTTGAACTTAAGATCAGCCGTAAACTTCTGGCCGTAAATGAGTTCACAGGCTCGGCGCACCTTTTTCTGAGCGGACTTCGGGTCGATCCTCAATTTCTTCCACATCGCCGTAAACTTCATTCCCCTTAGCCATAGGTCATACAGGCGGTAAGCATCCATGTTTTTTTCGAACCGCTGGCGGCAGGTAACTCTGTGAAGTTTTTCACGTTCTCGCTGAACACGGCGGGTTATCTTTTTTGCAACACCCCTTATTGAACCATTTGGGAGTGTCTCAATTCTGCAATAGAGATTGCCGTCATCGTGCAGTACAATACTGTAAGAGATGTTCCATTCATGTGGTGGTTTATTGCGGCACCGGCCATGCTTGCCGTAAAGCTCGATCCTGGCATGGGCAATAATCATTGCAAGCTGATTTTCAATTTCCTCCAATGAGTAGGCTGGTGAAAGGTTTATTCGGCAATCAACGAATGGTGATTCCTTGACAAAAGACAAAATCAAATTTCCGTTTACTTGCTTGATAAAGCCGGCATCGACTGGTAAAGGGGCTTTGAAAACCGGTAAAACTGCAAACAAATCAGACGCAGACAAGTCACAATCACAGTGAAACACCATCTTCACGGCGAACCTTTTTTTTATTTTCTGCAACTGCACATTTGCTTCCGGGTCATCCAGAAAGCCTATGCCTGCCATCAGGATTCCGTCTATATCGTCAAAGACTTCCCTGTACTTCCGGCAGAACAGACGGTAATCAAAATGGCGGCGGAGACGTTCCCATTTATCGAGTAGAAAAAGAGCAAATGATTCCTCGCTGTTGGTCATCTTGTTTTTTGTCACTACCGTTTATCTCCAGCAGGGAAATTCATG
>CAZURY010000543.1:0-1684 GCA_964623145.1 uncultured Desulfobulbus sp.
AGGTAGTGGTTGCTGTTTGTCCGCTTTCGTTCCACTCAAGCAGACCTACAATGCTTAATAATCAATATTTGCGGCGAATAGTTGAATATGGTTTTTTTTGTGACAGTGAGGATACTTCGGTCATTATTTCCTAAATTACCTTGTTCAAGGAATACTCAACAATTCCCTTGGCGCCAAGTTTCCTGAGCATGGGTACAAGATCGCGTACCTGATGTTCGGAGATCACGGTTTCCACGGAAAACCAGTCCTGTTTATAGAGCTGGGCAACGGTGGGCGCCGTCACACTGGGCAGCTCCGCAATCAATGTTTCAAGGCTTTCTTCCGGAATATTCATTTTCAATCCAACTATCCGATCAGCCCGCAATGCACCCTGCAGCAGCATGGCGATATTTTCAATTTTTTCTTTTTTCCAGGGGTCCCTAAGCGCCTCTTTATTTGCAATCAGCTGGGTATTCGACTGCATCAACTCATGAATGATACGCAAACCATGCGCCCTGATCGTTGATTCAGTTTCAGTCACTTCAACAATGGCATCGGCAAGGCCGGATACGGCCTTTGCCTCTGTGGCCCCCCAGGAAAAGGAAATATCCACCCTCAATCCCCGCTCTTCAAAAAACTTCCTGGTTACATTGACCAGCTCTGTTGCGATCCGTTTACCATTGAGCTGTTCAACAGTGGTTATTTCAGAATCACCGGCGACAGCGATAACCCATCGAGTCGGCTTTTTGCTGACCTTTGAATAAACCAGCTCTTCAACCACCTCTACATCGGAGCCGTTTTCCAGAGTCCAGTCATGTCCGGTTATGCCGACATCAAGCATGCCGGACTCCACATAGTTCGACATCTCCTGCGGCCTGCAGATTGAACAGGACAATTCAGGGTCATCAATTTCGGGAAAATAATTCCTGGACATCAGTTTAATCTTCCAGCCTGATTTTTCAAACAGGGCAATGGTTGCTTTCTCCAGGCTTCCTTTAGGAATTCCAATTTTCAATTGTTGCATATTTTTTTATTTTTTTTATTTGACACCATCATTGTTCAGCAATAAGGGATACCGTCGCTAAAGCCGAAACAACAGATTTCCTGCTCTAAAAAAACAAGAAAATAAACATGGTAGGTCTGCTTGAGTGGAACGAAAGCGGACAAATAGCAGCCACTACTTTTGTCTGCTTTCGCAGAACTCAACCAGACCTACATTTTATACGATTTATTGGGTTGCCGGCAAGGCCGGCATTACTTTTTCCCGTATACTTCTTCCGGATTAAAGACACGGTCCTGACAAACGACCAGCGCATCCCCCTGAACCCGGCGAAAAAAACAACTGGGATATCCCTTGTGACAGGCAGCCCCGCCAAGCTGCTCAACTTGAAAAACAACCGTATCCTGATCACAATCGACAAGTATTTCTTTTATCTTCTGGATATTCCCCGATGATTCGCCTTTCAACCAAAGTGTATTGCGCGACCTGCTCCAATAGTGCGCCTTTCCGGTTTCCAGAGTTTTGGCCCAGGATTCTCTATTTATATATGCAACCATTAAAACAGCGCCACTTGCATGATCCTGTACAATGGCCGGCAACAATCCATTCGGATCTTTGGTAAAATCTAACTCAATCATGATATCATTAAATTACGAGTTATTCCTGAGGAGTTGTTCGGAAATAAGTTGAACAACTCCAGAGAGA
>CAZURY010000544.1:0-1675 GCA_964623145.1 uncultured Desulfobulbus sp.
TTGATCTTACCAACCATGCCGGGATTGATTTTTTGAAAGAACACTGGCCGATGTAAAGAGAATAATATGATGAAAATATTTCTCTATATTTTCACCATGCTTACGGCCGCAGGCGGCGAACTATTACAAAATTATTACATAACCTGCACCATGCCGACATATCAAAATCATATCTTTGGAATTCCTGCTTAATTTTTCACAGTATCCAGGACGTTGTCTGCGTCAAAAATAATTGCCTGTTCGGTGGCATTTACCGGATGTTTACACCAGGCCGCCAACACAATTTTCCGCCTGCCTGTTTTGGGGAAAATTTCAGTATGGGCGGATAATTTTTCCATGACTTGTGTTACATTGGTCTTTTTTTCCCATTTGGCTTCCCCAAAAAGGATACTCTTCCCGTCAATGGATTCGGCTACCACATCGATTTCCATTTGTTTTCCCGTCAGCCCCTTTCCCCACCAGCGTGAAGCTGGTTTCCAGCGTCGGCCTGAAATTTCCATTTGTGAGACCGACAGGCGGGCCAACTCTTCCCATACTTCTGCTGTCTGCATTGTCAGTTTTTGTTGTGAAGCGGCATACACTTCGTCGATTAAATCCTGCTCCAGGAGGGATTGGTTGGGCAAGACGATACGATACCAAAATTGCAGGAAAGGGTCTTTGATCCTGTAAATTGTCTTTTTCCCGGAACGGATGCTTTCACCAAAAGGCACCTCTTTTCTGATGTAGCCAAGCTGGATCAGGTTGGCAAGCGGCCGGGTCAGGCTGCTTGCCGGTTTGCCCAGCCTGCCGGCAATTTCCGACATCCTGTTTGCGCCGCCGGCGATGAGAGCAAGGAGAGAATGGGGTTGACCGGCTCCGCGCATATCATCAAGTAACAGGCGCATGGGCTCTTCATGAAGGACTCCGTCTCTGTCCAGAACCAGTTCTCTGCAGGCAGCTTTTACACTTGAGAATGGCTTTGCAAGTTCCCAGTAACGGGGTACCCCGCCCCAGATGGAATATGCTTCGACGGTTTTGATCGCATCAAACCCGAGGGCGTCAACGAGCCAACCTGGTTCAAGGGGGCGAAGTTTTATGATTTCCATGGCCCTGCCATATAAAGGGGCTGTGCTGTCTAATACAAGTCCCTGCATCATTCGCTGTGAAGAACCGCAGATGATCAGATGGATGGTATTTTTCCTGCTGTCTATCTGCTTTTGCAGAATACTCGGCAGTTCCGGTGATTTTTGTACCAGGTATGGAAATTCATCCAGGATGAGTACGGTTCCTTTTGGGGCCTGGTTGTGAACGGCATTGAACAGAACTTCCCATGATGGATAGGAGACCTGATCAAAGCCGGGGAGGTTCCTGCTGATCTCAGTTGCAAGGCTTTTTATTTGCAGGACCGCTTCCTGTTGATCTGCCAGGTAATAGATGTCCTTTGCACCGGCTATATGTTGGAGCAAAGTAGATTTTCCTAAACGACGCCGGCCATACACCACGATAAATGTTGGTTCAACAGAGCTGAGCGCCCTGGTAAGTTTCGAGATTTCTCTGGTTCGGTTCAAAAATTGCAATCGCATGAATTCCCCTTTATTCAGTGTGAACGCATTGCAAATAAAGTATGCATCATAAGCATAATGTTTGTCAAGCATATTGTTTGGGGAGTTTTTTTTACTGGTCTTTTGAAATGATG
>CAZURY010000545.1:0-1659 GCA_964623145.1 uncultured Desulfobulbus sp.
GGGCCGATATCATTCCGAATACTCCGCGTACAGGTTCCACCTGCCCGAAATCGACTTGCTGCATCTTGGCGCCCAGCCGCTCGGTCACAGCCAGTACCTGCTCAAAGGCCTCAAATACACCGCGCTGTTTCAGGCATTCCAGACGTTCCACCGCATCATTAAAGGCAAGTTTGGAAAGCATACCGGCATCTTTGCGCATTTCCATGATCGAGCCCAGCATTTTCAGGCCCTCGGCCATGTTGCCGAGGTTGATCACAAACTGTCTGAGCAGTTCGTGCAGTTTTTCCGGCTCAAATCCATGCAGGGTCATCTGCAGCTGCTCGACAAGTGCTGCAAACATTTCCTTGGAATACGGCTCAAAATCCTGTTTGAACTCCATGAACCTGTTCAGGGACTTCAAGGCTTCGGAAATGCTCTTACTTGAGATCATCAGTTGACCGACCATATCGACCACATCCTCGGCCTCAAACCGGTGATCCAGGCCGCTGAGTTTGTCAATGGCGGCAATCACCATATCATTGATCAGCGGCTCCATTTCCTGTTTGAATTCCACATAGGGACGAATGGCCTCTTTTGCCTGACGCACCTCTTCGGTCAACTCATCTAAGCGTGCCAGAATTTTTTCTTCATTGGTCATCTGTTCCTCCCCTAATCCTGAACCTTGCCGGCAAGCGACATCTGCGCTTCCAAAGGCAACTCCTCACCACTGACCAGTTTGTTCCAGTAGACCCACTTGAACATCATCTTGCCCCAGTGGTTGGCCTTGGATTCTCCAAGCAGGGAAAAGGGTCCAAGTCCGGGCAGGGGAAATTTTCCGGGCAGGGGTTCATAGTCGTAATTAAAATCGATCAGGGCTGCCTTATCAAAACCGGTTTCGATAAAACAGTTGGCATGGCCGTCAAAATCATCGCGCAGCGGTTCACCCTCGATCTCCCGCAGGAAGTTCTCCACCAGGACTTCGCAGGCGAAATGGGCCACCGACCCGGCCTTGGATGTCGGCAAGGTAGTGGTATCGCCAAGGACAAACATATTGTCGTGCTGTTCAGCTTTTAAGGTGTGATTATCGGTTTTCACATAGCCGATCTCATCCATGGCCACCCCGGATTTTACCAGAAAACGGGCGCCCACATTGGGCGGGATGGAGACCAGCAGGTCAAAATCAATTTCCTCACCACTGGCCGAGATGATTTTTTTGTTTGTACAATCCACTTCAGCGAGATCATAACTTGCGGATACATGAATATTTTTCTGCTCAATGAGTTGGGAAAAAAAGGCACTGGCCTTCGGCTTGGTAAAGGCGCCGGGCAACGGCGTAACCAGTCTGATATCAACATCATCGCGCAGGCCGCGCTCGGTAAAATAAGCATCGGCAAGATAGACGAACTCAAGCGGTGCCACCGGGCACTTAAAGGGGAATTCAGCAATGTTGAGCACCAGTTTTCCGGACCTGAATTTACGCAGAGCACGGCTTAGATTTACGGCGCCCTCAAGGGTATAAAAGTCGAAGGCAATCTTCTGCCAGCCTTCCATCAGGCCGGGAATTTCTTCCGGAGCCAGGGAAACACCGGTACAGACAATGATTTTGTCATAGTCGTATTGGCCGGTTGCGGTTTCCACCACCTGCTTATCCGTATCAACGGCAATGACTTCATCAACAAT
>CAZURY010000546.1:0-1659 GCA_964623145.1 uncultured Desulfobulbus sp.
CATGGCTAAGAAAGATCAAGGAGCACTGGTACAGAGGGAAGAGATGCAACCTGTTTCTCCATTTGCTGAAATGGATAAATACTTTGAAAACTTTTTCCGCAATCCGTTTTCCATGCTGACGGCTCCGATGATGCCGTCGGCCTTTCCCAAGGCGGTTGATATTGCCCCATCTGTGGATATTTTCGAAGAGGGAGACGAGGTTGTGGTCAAGGCGGATATTCCCGGTGTGAAAAAGGATGATATTGATATCACCATCACCGAGAACAGTCTGACCATCAGCGGCGAAAGGAAACAGGAGAAAAAGGTTAAAGAAAAAGACTTTCACCGGATAGAACGCAGCTATGGCTCATTCAGCCGGAGTTTCCGGTTGCCGGAAAACGTCAATGGCGCAAAGGCCAAGGCTACGTTCAACGATGGTGTTCTGGAAGTGCGTCTGCCCAAGACCAAAGCAAACAAACAGAAAAAGATCGAGATTTCCTGATAATTTCAGGTCGATGAATAAAACCCCGGTCGAACGGATTCGACCGGGGTTTTTTCATTTTTCAACGGGTGCTGTTTCCTGCTTTGTTGCCGCAGCCTGTTCTTCATCAACTTCCATACCAAGGCCGAGTTTGATCTTTCGTTCAATCTCGGCGACCATGTCCGGATGGTCCTTAAGAAATTTTTTTGCATTCTCCCGGCCCTGGCCGATACGCTCGTCCTGATAGGAATACCAGGCGCCGCTCTTATCGACGATATCGTTTTCAACGCCAAGATCCAGTAAATCCCCAATCCTGGAAATACCTTCACCGTAAACAATATCAAATTCCGCCATGCGAAACGGTGGCGCAACTTTATTTTTTACCACTTTAACCTTGCCCCGGTTGCCAACCACCTCCTGACCGTCTTTGATCTGGGTCATTCTCCGAATATCAATGCGCAGGGATGAATAGAATTTCAGGGCATTGCCGCCGGGAGTCGTCTCCGGATTGCCGAACATGACGCCGATTTTCATGCGGATTTGATTGATAAACACCAGGACCGTATTGGTGCGCTGCAGAACGCCGGTAAATTTACGCATGGCATGGGACATCAGGCGAGCCTGGAGGCCGACGTGATGATCGCCGACGTTGCCGTCGATCTCAGCTCGTGGCACCAGGGCCGCCACCGAATCAATGACGATAATATCAATGCCGCCGCTGCGCATGAGAATTTCCGTAATCTCCAGGGCCTGCTCGCCAAAGTCGGGCTGGGAGACCAGCAGATTATCCACATCCACGCCAAGTCTCTGGGCATATGCGGTATCCAGGGCATGTTCCGCGTCAATAAAAGCGGCATTGCCGCCCCGTTTCTGGGCCTCGGCTATTACATGCAGGGCCAGGGTTGTTTTGCCCGATGATTCCGGTCCGTAGATTTCCGTAACCCTGCCCCGTGGAAAACCGCCGACACCCAGGGCCAGATCAATGGATAGAATTCCAGAGGGGATAACCGGGATGTTCTGATGCTCATTGGAACCCAACCGCATGATGGAGCCCTTGCCGAACTGCCTGTGGATTTGAGTAATGGCATTGTCGACGCTTTTTAACCGTCCCTGTGCCTGTGTGTCTGCTGCTGCCATCTCCTTCTCTCCCTGGTTGTGCAATTTTTTTGTTTTGTATAGAGGGCCGTGGAAAAAATATC
>CAZURY010000547.1:0-1655 GCA_964623145.1 uncultured Desulfobulbus sp.
TTTATACTTTTTCATCTTGTACTGGAGAAGACTTTTGGTGATGCCGAGCTGTTCAGCGGCTCGTGCCTGAACATTGTCGGCATTTTCCAGAGCCTGACGGACCAGCTTTTCTTCAATGCCATTGAGCACCGCAGCCAACCCGAGCCCCTCGGGAATAAACTGTGTTAAATCAAGGCCTGAACTCCATTCCTGGCTACTGAGATCACTGGAGTCAGGTTGAACGTCCTCGGCCTCGATTCTGTCACCTGAACAGAGGATCGCCGCCCGTTCAATGGTGTTTTCCAACTCCCGTATGTTTCCTTCCCAGGGAAGGGTAACCAGCAGCCGCAGGGCCTCAGGGGCAATGGTTATCTGTTCCTTTCCCAGTCGTTTTGCATTCTTCTGCAGAAAATGAGTGACCAGGGCCGGGATATCATCCACACGTTCCCTGAGCGGCGGCAGGTGGATGTGAATCACGTTGAGCCGGTAGTAAAGATCTTCCCGGAATTTTTTGTTATCGACCTCGTCCTTGAGATCCCGGTTGGTGGCTGCCAGGATACGGACATCGATGTTCAGTGTTGTGTTGCCGCCCACCCGTTCAATAGTCCGCTCCTGGAGAACCCGCAGCAGTTTTGCCTGCAGGGGGGCAGGCATCTCGCCAATCTCATCTAGAAACAGAGTGCCGCCGTTTGCCAGTTCAAAACGGCCCTTGCGCATGGCAATGGCATCGGTAAATGCCCCTTTTTCATGGCCGAATAATTCCGACTCCAGCAGGGTATCGGTCAGGGCGGCGCAGTTTACCGAGATAAATGGAGCTTCCCGGCGGGGGCTGAGATTGTGGATGGCTCTGGCTACCAGCTCCT
Organism: uncultured Desulfobulbus sp.; assembly: GCA_964623145.1. GTDB lineage: Bacteria > Desulfobacterota > Desulfobulbia > Desulfobulbales > Desulfobulbaceae > DRLX01. The sequence continues at coordinate 843 of CAZURY010000547.1, forward strand.
TGCCGGTTCCTGACTCGCCGGTTATCAGAACCGATGACGGGGCCGGAGCCACCTTTTCAATGAGCTGGTAGACCGACAGCATGTTCGGGTTTTTTCCAATCATGCCTTCAAAGCCGGAGCGGGGATTGATTTCCCTGCGCAACCGTTTGATTTCACAAACCAGGCCGTAATGCTCAATGGCCTTACGGATGGATGCCAACAGTTGCTCGTTGGAAAAAGGCTTGGCCAGGTAGGTAAAGGCGCCTAGATGCATGGCTTCAACCGCCTTTTCCACTTCAGCAAAGGCCGTGATCAGGATGACCGGCAAATCCTTGTTGAATTCCTTGATTTTTCGCATGAATTCAATTCCGTCCATGCCGGGCATTTTCATGTCGGAAAGCACCAGGTCCAAGTCAGTGTCTCTGACAATGGGCAGAGCTGCCGTGCCGCTGTCAGCGGTGAAGACCTCATAACCTTCATCTCGCAGAAGTTCAGATAAAACGATTTGATAATTAGGTTCGTCGTCTACAACGAGTATGGTGTACATGGTTTGCTCTTTTAGAGTTTTTTTCTTGAGTCCGGATCGGTATCACTTCGTGGGCGATTTTCGGATAAACCAGCATGGCCGGACCAGGATTTTTATCGTCACAGCCACAACAGATAAGCGAAGACTTCGAAGTATGAAAATCGACTGAAACGACACCGCTCAATAGTCAATTTTCGGATAAACGTCCACGTCCAGCTTGGCTGGACACAACAAATAATGAAACAAAAGCCTTGAATGTAGATTCGCAGTGATAAAGCCGCAGGCGGAAACTCACTCTGTCTTCTGTC
>CAZURY010000548.1:0-1636 GCA_964623145.1 uncultured Desulfobulbus sp.
GAAGGAAAACCATATCGGCTGTTGAAATATCGATGGACTCGCAGGGAGGCAGTCCTTGATCTTTCCAGCCAGGCTGAGCGACCAGTTGCGCTCTTATTAAAAAGTGATCAACCATACATAAAGAATCATCCTGTTAAGGTGGAGTTTTTACAGCAGGACACGTTAACCGATTCGTTTACGCTCCTTGATCATCACTGGAAGCGGATTACCATTTCCGGCCGGGTGGATTACAAGAAACCATTGGTGATCAGGGTTTCCCGGACATGGAATCCACGACGGGAGGGGTATGGTGATGATCCCCGTGATTTAGGTGTGGCTGTGGCCTTGTTGCCGGTGGAAAACAGAGAGAATAATCCGGATTTGGCAGTGGATAAATAATGATAAATCCAACGTATGGGGCCGGCGGTAGCGCCAGGGCATGATGAATTCAGCCAGGAATGACAATCCATCTATTCGACCTTCTTCCAGCATATATGTCGCCGGTCACACCGGGATGGTTGGTGCGGCCGTTGTCCGGCGTCTGCGGGTGGCTGGCTGGCGCGAGATCATTACTCGCAGTCATGGGGATCTTGACCTGCTTGATCAGGAAGCTGTTGATCTGTTTTTTCAGGAAGAACAGGTAGACTGTGTGATCCTGGCCGCTGCCCGGGTCGGCGGCATTCTGGCCAACAGCAGCTATCCTGCTGATTTTATTTATCAGAACCTGGTGATGGAGACAAATGTAATCCATAGCGCCTGGAAGGCCGGAGTAAAGAATCTGGTATTTCTCGGCAGCTCATGCATCTACCCACGGCTTGCCCCACAGCCCATGAAAGAGGAATATCTGCTTTCCGGTCCCCTGGAGCCGACCAACGAACCCTACGCCATTGCCAAGATTGCCGGCATAAAGATGTGCGAGGCATATAATCGGCAGTACGGAACGCACTATTTCGCCGTCATGCCGACCAATCTTTTCGGTCCGGGTGATCATTATGATCTCAATGATTCCCACGTGTTACCGGCATTGATTCGGAAGATGGATGAGGCCAGGGAGCGGGGTGACGCTACGGTGACAGTCTGGGGCACGGGCACCCCGCGCCGCGAGTTTCTTCATTGTGATGACCTGGCCGATGCCGTTGTTTTTCTGTTATCAACAGGAACTGAAAAGCTTTTTGCCGCGTTTCCGCAAAATGGAGCGCCCTTAATCAATATTGGCTGCGGCCAGGATATCAGCATCCGCGAACTGGCTGAGTGTGTACAGGACATTGTCGGATTTTCCGGTACAATTGAATGGGACCGGAGTAAACCTGATGGTACTCCGCAAAAACTTCTTGATGTTACCAGGCTCAATCAGCTGGGGTGGCAGCCCAGTATCCCTTTACGCCGGGGCATTCGGAAAACCTATGAGGAGTATGTCGCCGGAACTACCGGGTAGATCGGGAAAAAAGCTCGAAAGGTTGCCGCAACATGGTGTTTTCTTCTCTGCTGTTGTTTTTTTACCTTGCGATCCGAGATTGACGTTCTTGGGTTTATCTTTTATATGATTACCACTAAAGTTCAGCTTTTTTCGCCATTTCCATGGAGTAGCAGTTGGAAATCCAGCATTCATTTTGTGGCCGGTATATATTATGGATCCGCAATACTACCTTGGGGATGA
>CAZURY010000549.1:0-1628 GCA_964623145.1 uncultured Desulfobulbus sp.
TTTTTATCCGAAAATAGCCCACAACCTAATGTCGTATCAGGCTATTTTCATTCTTCGAAGTCTTCGCTTATCTGTTGTGGCTGTGACTATAAAATCCTGGTCCAGCCATGCTTGTTGATCTAAAAAACAGCCGCGAATCGTTGTTGGTTCGGACTATTTTCTTAGTATGTTGAGGCTGCCTGTTTACATGGAAATCGAACCTGATGCATGTCGCACATATCGGTTTTCATAAAAGTAAAGTGGTATTGTGGTGAAAGAAAGCAGATGATCTGGTTCAGCCTGCTTGGTTTATTGGAACATCGGCCGTTAATCCGGTAATAATATGTTATCCCGTACTAAACGACCCCTGTTTTTTGATGTAATTTTACGTGACCTTATCGGAGGAAGACCTGGTCAATGAATCCAACTGAATTGAAACACAAAAAAATTAAGGAACTGGTTGCACTCGCTGCCTCATTGAAAATTGAGGGATACAGTACCATGCGCAAGCAGGAACTCATCTTTGCAATTTTAAAAGCACAGGCAAAAGAAGATGGGAAGCTCAGGGGAAGCGGGGTACTCGAAGTTCTTCAGGACGGATTCGGCTTTTTGAGGGCGCCTGACTATAATTATCTGCCGGGTCCTGATGATATTTATGTGTCCCCTTCTCAGATCCGCAGGCTTAATCTGCGTACAGGAGATACCATTGAGGGCGAGGTTCGGGCGCCAAAAGACAATGAACGATATTTTGCCCTTCTTAAAGTTGACACTATTAACTACCAACCCCCGTCTGCTGCTAAAAATAAAACAGCGTTTGTCAACCTGACGCCGTTGTACCCTGAGGAAAAGATTAACCTTGAGGTCGAACCGGATAATTTTTCCATGCGGATACTTAATATTGCCGCGCCGCTGGGTAAGGGACAACGGGGCCTGATTGTAGCTCCTCCAAGAACCGGAAAAACGGTTCTCATGCAAAAAATTGCCAATTCCATCGTTCATAATCATAAGGAAATTAAGCTCATCGTCCTGCTGATTGACGAGCGACCGGAAGAAGTTACCGACATGAAACGCAATGTCGATGCAGAGGTCGTCAGTTCAACCTTTGACGAACCTCCCCAACGCCATATTCAAGTCGCAGAAATGGTCATTGAAAAGGCCAGACGGCTGGTTGAACATAAAAACGATGTAGTCATCCTGCTCGATTCCATTACCCGACTTGCACGGGCCTACAACACCGTGACTCCTGCTTCCGGTAAAATTTTATCCGGCGGCGTGGAGGCAAACGCCTTGCATCGGCCCAAACGTTTTTTTGGCGCTGCCCGCAATGTTGAAGAAGGCGGTAGTCTGACAATTTTAGCCACGGCCCTTATTGATACGGGAAGTCGTATGGATGAGGTAATTTTTGAAGAGTTCAAGGGCACCGGTAATATGGAAATTGTTCTGGATCGTAAAATGGCTAATCGCCGAATTTATCCGGCTATTGATCTGCAAAAATCCGGTACACGCAAAGAAGATTTACTTCTTTCCGCTGATGAGATGAATAAAATATGGATCCTGCGTAAAATTCTTTCTTCCATGAATCCCGCCGATGCCATGGAATTTCTTCTTGACCGGATGCGACAAACCATGACCAATGAAGAGTTTTTTGC
>CAZURY010000550.1:0-1624 GCA_964623145.1 uncultured Desulfobulbus sp.
GAGCAGATCGTGGAGCTGCACGCCCGGAAACGGGATCTGGCCAATTCCCTGCTTGAAGGGGCGGACGTCAGCGGTCGCATGTCCGCCGATGAGCTGCTGGCTCTGCTCCGGGAACAGGCAGGATCGGTATGATTGTGTTTCCAGGCGGCCTGCTATTTGCAAATTATACGATATTTTAACATAGGAAAAACATACGATGGATGCGCAGGAAAAACGAATTGAACAAATATTGGGTCGGAATTGCGATAAAACAATGGAAACTGCCCTAGCATACAAAAAACATCTTGTCGCTTCTCTGAAAACACCCTGCCTGATGACGGGTGTAGAAGATTTTCCCTGGGAAGAGCGTTATTTGCTTGGTAGCGGTAGTGAAAAAGAGTACAGGAAGTTGAAGAAAAAGTATCCCTCCTACACGGATAAATATGAATTAATAGAAATACTTGATCCGGACCATGAAGAGTATGAATTAACAGCAAGGGTTCAGCGCATTTCCGATAAAAAAATATTTGAAATCGGCTTGTCGTGGCTGGAGGCAGTAGATAGGAAAAATGGTAACTACGAATTGCTTCATGACTACTCAGTCTGGCATATCAACTATTGACTTATAAAATTGAGCGTTTCACCAGTATGCCTGGCTCAGGTATTTTCATACTCTTCGCAACGACCTTTGTGAAACATGGGGGCCAGGATAATGGTCAAACCGTATAGGTAGTTGATGATACATCTCCACCGCTGCCGGTCCAGTTTGTGTGGAAAAATTCTCCCCTCGGTTTATCTGTCCGTTCATAGGTGTGAGCGCCGAAAAAATCACGCTGCGCCTGCAGAAGATTTGCCGGCAGTCGTTTGCTGCGGTAGCCGTCATAATAGGCCAGCCCTGAGGTGATTGCCGGGCAGGGAATACCGCGTTCTATTGCTCCGGCCGCAATCCTGCGCCATCCCGGCTGGGCAGTTTGGATTGCCGTACGAAAGAATTCATCCAGGAGCAGATTCTCCAGTTCGGGATTGTTGTCAAAGGCATTTTTGATGTTTTTTAAGAAGGCGCTGCGGATGATACAGCCCCCGCGCCACATAAGGGCAATGCTACCGTACTGTAGATTCCAGCCATATTCGCGGGCTGCCGCCCTCATCAACATGTATCCCTGGGCATAAGAGATGATTTTGGCCGCATACAAGCCATCATGCAGATCCTTGATCAGCTGATGTATGTCTCCGCAGCAATCGGGATCAGGTCCATTAAGCAGGGTTGCAGCCTTGCTTCGTTCTTCTTTTAAAGCTGACAGGCAGCGAGCAAATACGGCTTCGCTGATCAGGGTTAAGGGAATGCCCAATTCAAGGGCATTGATTCCCGTCCATTTGCCGGTGCCTTTCTGGCCGGCGGTGTCAAGAATTTTTTCGATGAGCGGTGCGCCATCCTCATCCTTGAACCCTAAAATGTGTGCGGTGATCTCTATGAGATAGGAGTCAAGCACACCGCTGTTCCATCTGCTAAAGACTTTCTGCATGGCTTCCTCGCCCATGCCCAGACCTCTATGCATGAAGTCATAGGCCTCGCAGATGAGCTGCATGTCGCCATATTCGATCCCGTTATGAACCATCTTGACAAAGTGACCGGCCCCGCCCTCAC
>CAZURY010000551.1:0-1622 GCA_964623145.1 uncultured Desulfobulbus sp.
TTTTTTTCAGTAAAGGGGGCATAGGATGAAGGTACCTTGTTGTCGTGTAATATATTTTCCATTGTTGTTCGCTGCCGTGTTGTTTGTGACAGGGTTGTGCACACAGGTTGGCGCCGCTGATACGCCATCGACTAAAAACCGTCCCGTGGTTGAGGAGTGCAAGCGCTGTCATGATGTGGCCATGTATCAAAAGGAATTAAAAGCCTCTCCCCATGCTGTTGATAAGGATAAAAAAGAGATCACCTGTGACAAGTGCCATCATTTTCATTTCAGTCCTTTGACGAGTTACTATGCCAGGGACGAGTACTACGACAAAAAGATTTTTCCGCCGGGCGCCTTTGATCGTCGTAAAATGCAGGTCACTGCCCGTAAATCCATGAAAGCTGAAAAATGCCAGGCTTGTCATAAGGACCTGTATAAAAATGTAAAAGGGGAACCGATTTCTGAAATCGGCCGGTTGTGTCATGATGCTTTTCTTGGCAAGAATGGAGAAACCCGCCGTACCTGTGCAGGGTGTCATATAAATATCGCTCACCTGCCGCCTTTTGACCGGGAGCGGTCATTTAATGCCGAATTTGCGAAAAAGCTTGCCGAGGAGGGACAGAAGAAATGAATCCATATAAGAAAAATACTCTGACTGTGAGATGGCTGAAAACGGCTTTTTTCTGGGGCATGATGCTGGCTTGTACCAGCAGCCTGGCGGTTGCGGGAGGAATCAAGCATTTGACCCCCACCGAGGATGCGTATGACTGTTATGCCTGCCATAAGAAGGCCACGCCGATCATTGCCGAGAACTGGTTGGATTCAAAACATGGAGTCGTTTTGGTGAAATGCTTTGTCTGTCACGGTCAGCCCGATGGACAGGGTTCCGTTCCCTGGGCAGTCAGCCCGGATCCAAAAAAAGTTTGTGTTAAATGTCATGATCCGGCCATGAAGAGGATGGAGTTTAAATTCGGACTTAAACCACAATGCTACACCTGTCATCCCTTCCACCAGAATTCGCTTCATCATAAGGCATATTCAAAATCCCAGAGTAAAAAATGATTCTGATTCAGTAGGCAGGGCAAAATTACAAAAGAGGAGATTGCTTGTATGAAACTGACAAGACGTGAAGTATTGAAAAGCGCAGCCGCAGCATCCGCATTTATGGCCATGAATGGAACCTTGCCGGATCTGGCCATGGCTGCTCCCGGTGAGCCGGATAAATGGGTCAAGGCGGTATGTAGATTTTGCGGTACGGGCTGCGGGGTTATGATTGGAGTTAAGGCAGGTAAAGTCGTGACCGTCAAAGGTGATCCGAACAATCATAACAAGGGATTTCTTTGTCTAAAAGGTGCGGAGCTGCCTTCAATCGTCAATGCAACCAAAAGTCGGGTGACCAGACCTTATATTCGCAGAAATGGTCAACTTGAACCGGCCTCCTGGGATGAAGCCATGACATTGGTTGTTTCCAAATTCAAGGACGCTATAAAGAAGCATGGGCCGACATCGGTGGCCTATTATGGTTCCGGTCAGGCGCTGACTGAAGAGAGTTATCTGGCTAATAAAATCTGGAAAGCAGGGCTGCGCAGTAATAATGTGGAGGGAAATCCACGCCTGTGCATGGCTTCCGCTGTCGGTGG
>CAZURY010000552.1:0-1615 GCA_964623145.1 uncultured Desulfobulbus sp.
GAAAAGATCAGGGTATCTTTGACGCGCACGTAATTGACAGACTTGCGCGGTGTGCTTAGGTTCTTTTTAAAGCACAGCTACAGGAGGTCGTTAAAATTCAATTATTTTCATTCTTCATATATCGCTATAACGATGATCTCGATTGTCACCATGAACCCAGGAGAAATACATGGAAAATTTGTCCCGAACTCCCCACCTCAGACTTCAGGAGATGTGCGATTGTTATCTGGAAACCGATTTTTCCAAACAATTGGCAGCCATGGCATCATCAAAAAATATCGATCTTGTGGAAGACGGCTTTAAGTATCTCGCCCTTGCTCTCCTGGAGGCAACCACCGAGCAGGCAAAGCAACTCTCTTTTGTGAAAAAAAACAGCTCCATTACGGTAACCGTCAAAACAGATGGCCAGACAATCTCCTTACCCGCTCCAACGCCCGAACTGCTCGATGTGGTCACCGGTATTATTCGTGACATTATTCATCTTGATGAGAAAACAGGGGCAAGCCCCCTCGTCCTTGGCCTGAAAAACGGGCAACTTGACCTCGTTGCCAAGCTGGAAAAGAAGGCAACAGAAGAACGTCTGACAATCACCTTCTCCGAGACGGAGGAGAGGGAGGTTTCAAAAAAAACCTCTGTCCAGGCAGCCAATGCAACACCGGCCGGCGAGCCGATCCACTGGAAATGCGGCAACTGCAACTTTACTTTCACCGCACCGAGTCTACCCGAACAATGTCCCGGATGCGGCGAGAAATGTGATTTTCTAAATATCACCTGTTATACGCCGGAATGCGGCGGGCCGGGGAATATTGACCCCAGACTTGTTTAAACAAAAAACCGGAGTCTGGGCCCAGCACACAAATAATCACCAGGATAGAAAAACAATTCGCACACAAGGCGGTCAGTAATGAGGCACCCTGCCCGCCTTCATATACCTTTTTGCTAGACGAAAAAAAGTGTCTAACTCAGGTCTGAGTCCTCTCGCGTATCAGTTGCTTTAACGCCTCAATGCCCTCGCATCCATTTATTGCATCGGCATCAATAATTAGATTCAACTCCGTCCCCGACCTGAGAAAAATCGCCGGCAAGTCGAACTCTACACCATAGTTTTCCTTAAGCTCGTCTCTATGCAGGAATTCAAGGGGGATCGCCAGTGTATCCAGGAATTCCTTCCACTCTTTTTTCATACCAAGGGCTGAATACGTCATGGCGCAAAGGTTACATTCATACGTCTCAGGCGAGAAGAGTTTATGTGCGGTATCGGTAAGCGTATTGAACAACCCGCTGTCGGCATTGTAAACAAAGACCAGTGTGTTACCCATATTTTCCTCCTGAGAGTTTTTTTGTACCTGCCGGTTTCACAAAGACTTTCCACCAACAGGTGAAAGTAAAGAAAAATTCATGGAAACGAGCAGCTGACCTAATCGAAATCAAGCTGATACAGTTATACAAGGAATAAAGAAGAGGAAAACATTGACTTTTTATAGTAAATTTTTCCTTACAATCGTTGGTTCCCCCTATGATACAGTGTGTCATGTCTCTTGAAACCGCCGAATAAGCGCCCAGATTCCGGCAGGAGGTTTGATATGAAAATCAAAGTGAATCCGGCAGGCAATGC
>CAZURY010000553.1:0-1581 GCA_964623145.1 uncultured Desulfobulbus sp.
GCTCCGGCCATGACGGCCAGACTCGCCAGTAATGAGCCAATACCAAAGAAAAATCGTTCCATTGTTTATCCCTGCGTTTCATATTTGTCTGAAAATCGCCCACGAAGTGATGCCGATCCGGGCTATTTTCATTCTTCGAAGTCTTCGCTTATCTGTTGTGGCTATGACGTTAAAAATCTGGTCCAGCCATGCTGGTTTATCCTTTTATCAACGCTTTTCGGTAGTGTGTACAGGAAGGAGCGATGATAAAGCACCTTATAATCGCTCATCCCTATTTGACTTTTCATCCAAAGTATAGAAGGGTGTAGCTTGAAAAATTATTCATATTCTTACCAGGTTATTGACGTGCGGTCAATTGATCTCCTGTGACTTTCCCGTGCTGAACCCACCATCTTTTAAAGGATGGAATGTTTTCGTCAACCGGCCTTCGGTACGCGACGCGACACAGATAATAATAAATTCTTTTATAGGTAGCATGTGATGTGGTGGAAGAAAAAAACCCTTACCGGGATGGCAAAAACCTGCGGTTGAGCGGCAAAAATTGGTCCGACGGTCTTGTCGGACGCTCTTACCGGACTCAAAGCATCCACGGATCCGAACCTGCTGGTTGGGTTTGATACCGCCGATGATGCGGCTGTGTATCGGCTAAGTGATGCAATTGCCATGGTGAACACCATCGATTTTATTACCCCGCCGGTGAATGATCCTTACTGGTTTGGCCAGATCGCCGCCGCCAATTCCATTTCAGATATCTATTCCATGGGTGGCAGACCACTGACAGCGCTTAATGTTGTCATGTTTCCGGCAAGACAGCTTGACATGGGGGTGCTTAAAGAAATCCTGCGTGGCGGCCATGATAAGGTGGTGGAAGCCGGTGCCTGCCTGGTCGGAGGTCATTCCGTTGAGGATGATGAGCCCAAATACGGACTCTGTGTAAACGGTGTTGTTCATCCTGATAAAATTCTGACCAACAGCGGAGCCAGGCCCGGAGATGCCTTGATCTTGACCAAACCCATAGGGTCGGGAGTACTTTTTAATGCAGTCCGTTCCGGTAAACTGCCCTTTGCCGAAATTGAACGGGAGGTCCTGCCGTCACTGGCGACATTAAACGGTCCCGCTGTTGAGGCGGCCCTTGCCCATGATATCCACGCCTGTACCGATATTACAGGATTTGGGATTATCGGCCATTCGCTTGAGATGGCAACGGGCAGCAATGTGGAAGTCAGGCTGCGGTATGGAAAACTTCCATTCTATCCTGCAGCGCTTGAAATGTACAAAAAGGGAGAAAATACCGGTAGCAACCGTGCCAATCAGCAGATGGTCGCCCCGTCGCTCGTTCTGCGTGCAACCCTGACGGAAAAGGAACAGGAGTTGCTTTATGATCCGCAGACCTCCGGTGGTTTGCTGCTTGCCCTGCCAGGCGAACAGGCGGATGATCTCCTGTCGGAAATGCACAGGCGTGGAGTGGTCGCGGCGGTAAAAATAGGCGAAGTCAACGCAGGCAAATCTTGTGTTGTTATCGAATAATTGCGAAGATCAGCCTTGATGAACTGGTAAAAAGCCACCACAAACTTAAAAAGG
>CAZURY010000554.1:0-1535 GCA_964623145.1 uncultured Desulfobulbus sp.
GGGCAACTTTATAGGGAACTTCAATGGCGACTGTTTCCTGCTGCTCATGGCTGCCCTCCAGGGTAACAACCATGGTCTTTTGAACAAGGGTTACCTGATTTTCCATATTTTCCGTATTATTGTGCCTGCTTCCGCACAGGCTTGATCTTCGGGGAGTTCAATCAGACAATCGGCCTTTGCCATAACCTGCAGACGTCTGGAAGAGGTAAGCGGTTCCACCGTCAGTCCGCCTCCATCATTTCCAAGCAGTCCGTAAAACATCTGCGTCCAACCCTGTTGAGCGGTCAATGTCCGAACAAGACGTGCCGATACGTACTCGGCAAAAGGATCAGATACCCCGGCCAGGCGAAGGATGCCCGGCCTGGCCAGCAAGACAAAGGCAACATGATTTGATGGCGGGCCACCTGGTAAATTAAAGAAAAAGGTGCCATCCTTACGTCCAAGACATACGCCCTTGCCCGGCCCCACGCGCACCCGATTAAAAACAGGTTCGACTTTAAGATTACGCATGGCCTGCATGGTAAAATCCTTGTCTCCATCAAGGACTCCGCCACAGGTCAAAATTACATCATACCTGCCGATAAGCGGGGCAATTTTCTCCTGCAGCTGATGTAGATTATCCCGAATAAGAAGATGATCGGCCAAGATCCCCAGACGATGCAGTTCAGCCAGCAGGGTGACAAGATTACTGGCCGCCACCTGCCCGGGCGCGATTGATTCTCCAGGTGCGACCAGTTCACTGCCGGTGGCAATGACCATAACCTTTGGCTGCTGAAAAACGGAAACCTTCGATACCCCGGCTGCAGCCAACAGGCCGAGATGGCATGGAAAAAATTTTGTCCCGCTGCGTACAATGACCTTTCCGGCAGCCACGTCACTACCGCAGGAAAGAATATTCCGGCCGACATGGGCATCACGCAGGGCTTGAACCACGTTTCCTTTTCTTGAGGCAAATTCCGAGGCCAGCACGGCATCGGCGCCCGCGGGAACCGGCGCACCTGTCATTATACGGATAGTTTGCCCCTTTTCAAGCTTCATAGCGCTTTGTCTTCCTGCAGTGACCACCCCAATTTCCTGCAGGAAAACCGGCCGGTCGGGTCCGGCATCCGCCACGTCGGAGGCGCGAACGGCAAAGCCGTCTTTGAGTGAGCAATGAATGGAAGGACAACTGGAGAGGGCGGCAATATCCTCAGCTGAAATTCGATGGAGAGCATTTGTTATCGAAAGCACTTCTCTGTCAATGGGATCCAGCAGGCCAATCAATTTTCTGGCCTCGGCCAATGATACAAGAGATGCAGCTGCATGATCTTTCGCAATATTTATCATATACCCAAAAACCCTCTTAACTATGTCCATAAAAACAAGGCCGCAAGCTGTTTTTTTCCCTTGTTTTTTCTCTCGACAGGTATACACTGAACATTGGATGAATTAAAGGAGAACAGGGAACAATTCAACCTAAATCATGCAGAGCGGGTTTCAATCGTATATTTTACGTTATGACGGCAGCGGCAAACCTGCGTTGTCCGAGCATACAT
>CAZURY010000555.1:0-1507 GCA_964623145.1 uncultured Desulfobulbus sp.
ATGCATCTGTTCTGATGACAGACCGTGGAAATCATCAACGGGCACCTCATTTTTCCGCTGCTGGTACTGGTCAAGTACGGCCTGTACTTCTTCTATTGAGCCAAAGCTCTGATTGCCGATCAGGTTGTGGATGTCCTCTTTCATGTCCTCTTTCATGTCCTGAAGCATGGAAGGGGCGGATCTGCCTGCACAACATTTTTTGTATTTTTTCCCACTGCCGCAGGGGCAGGGATCATTTCTTCCTGTTTTCATGAGACTTTTCCACCAGGCTTGGCTGCATCGGTTTGATCCGACAAAAACTGCCAATATTCATTGTTCATAGTCTGTTTTCCTATCGCTGCTCCCTTGTGTGCCACAATCGAAGGATATAGATACAGGAATCCTGTATCTCGTAACGGATTTCATATTTGCCAACAATGATACGTCGCACTTCGCGCTCTTCAAATTCAAAGAGCTGTTCACCAATCCGTGGGTTGGCCAGTAACCTGGTTGGTGTTTTGGTAAGCGACTGTACTGTTCTGGCGGCGGCAGGCGGGTTAACAACTGCCAGAAAGTCATACAGTCGTTCCAGATCGGCTAAGGCCTTGCCGGTCCACTTAAGTTTCATGGTCGTGACAGCGGTAACGGATCATCGGTACCGAGGCTTTCTGCCCAGGCCAGCACATCCTGATGGTGAATAACCATGCCTTCGTCCACATCAGCAAGGGCTTCACGGGTCAGCCGATTACGTTCTTCTTCCTGATCAATCCAGGAAGTGAGCGCCTGTTTTATTATCCAGTTACGGGAACGTTCCAGTCGTGATGCAATTTCATCGACCTTGTCAGCGATTGGCAAAGGGATATGTGCGGTCAGGACTTTGGTTTCAGTTTGGGCCATTTCTTTCTCCCCGGGTAATTATACTGTCAAACTTTGTTTGTTAATCATAATGATTAATTTTGATTTTATCAACTCCTGGTACAAATTTTACCTCATAATTTTCGGGCACCCTTTGGAGATTCAGTATGTTTTTCCGAAATATCAATGCCCGGAAGCATCTCCATTTGACGAATTGATATACATTTTGTCAAACCGTTCGCCGAAATGCCCATTTTTTATCTCCCTCTAACCAGTCCATTGCCATGAATAATCACCTTGTGGCATTTTACGAGAAATCCCTGGGAATAATACGAGTTATACGCCTTGGTCGTGGGGTGTCCAGATAAGATAAATGATGACAGATCTTTCTAAATACCGCTGTTACGTCACCCCTCCAGGAAAGAGAATATAGAACCGTCATACTATTCGCGTCCCACAAAGACAACCGATGGGAGGGAAGCATGCAGGAAACCATATCTCTTTTTACTAAAAAATACGGCTTGACCAGGAGTGAAGTCATTGTCGAGATAGAGAAGGTTTTTTCCGAAGTTTTTTCCAGGCGATACGGCTTTGATGTCATGGTTGTGCTTCAGTCTGATGATCACTTGGATGCGGTGGCCTATAACCGGGTTGATGGAGTGCTGCTGCAAAA
>CAZURY010000556.1:0-1503 GCA_964623145.1 uncultured Desulfobulbus sp.
ATCCTCCCAAGGAGACAAATACCATGCCTGCCTATGACTATGATATGGCAATTATCGGTGGCGGCGCCGCTGGCCTGACCGTTGCCGCAGGAGCGGCGCAGCTTGGGGCTCGAACCCTTCTCATCGAAAAGGAACCCGCCCTTGGCGGCGATTGCCTTCATTTCGGCTGTGTGCCCAGCAAGACCCTGATCAAGACAGCCCGGGTGTATCACCATATGCGGCAGGCGGCTGCATATGGGCTGCCCGAGGTTTCATTGCCCGGTGTTGACTATCGTCACGTTGCCGCACGCATTCAAGAGGTTATTGCCCGTATTCAGGTCCATGATTCCGTGGAGCGTTTTTGTAAACTTGGCGTGCAGGTCGAGTTTGGAGAGCCAACATTTATTGATGAACATGCGGTTTCTTTAAATGGTTTAACCATTTCTGCAAAGCACTGGTTGATTGCAACCGGATCTTCTCCGGCCAGGCCTGGAGTGGAAAGTATAAGTAAAATTAATTACATAACAAATAAAGATATTTTTTCCCTGGAAGAACTTCCCAAGTCTATGCTTGTCCTTGGAGCCGGGCCAATAGCCATGGAAATGGCCCAGGCCTTTTGTCGACTTGGTACATCCGTGCAGGTCATTCAGCGTTCCGGCCAGATTCTCTCCAGAGAGGATAAGGACATGGCTGATATCATTATGGCATCCATGGCCGCTGAAGGGGTAACATTCTTTCTTGACCAGGCGGTTGAGGATGCAAAAGAAAGGGCAGGGAACAAGGAGCTTACTCTTGTCGGTAAAGATGGATCAAAGCGGGTTGTATCCGGGCAGTTTGTTCTGCTTGCCCAGGGGCGGGAGGCAAACACTCAGGGGCTTGGCCTGGAGGATATCGGCGTAGATTGTGATCGGCATGGTATTAAAGTCGATGAGCGGATGCGCACCAGTCATAATCATATCTATGCCGCCGGTGATGTTAACGGTCGTTTTCAGTTCACCCATGCGGCAGGGTATGAAGGGGGGATTGTGGTTGCGAATGCTGTTTTTCACCTGCCGCGCAAGGCTGATTATACCTGGATGCCCTGGTGTACCTATACGGATCCGGAACTTGCCTCCATCGGCATGAACGAGAAGGCCGCAGCCGGAGCCGGAATTGAATACGAGGTCTGGACGGAAGAATTTTCCGAAAATGACCGTGCACTGACCGAGGGTGCGGAGAACGGTAGACTGAAAATGCTTCTTGATTCAAAGAAAAAGGTACTTGGTGTCCAGATTGCCGGGCCGAGGGCCGGTGAACTCATTGGCGAATGGGCGGCAATATTGGGCGGCGGAGTCAAGCTCTCAACTCTGGCTGGTATTGTTCATCCCTATCCGACCCTGACCGAGATCAATAAGCGGGTGGCCGGCAGCCTGTTAGCCACCCGAATTTTTTCTCCGACAGTACAAAAAGGATTGAAATTCTTTTTTCAGCTCAAGGGTCCGGTGCAAGATCCCTGCAGTCCGATAAAATCATAGCAACGAATTC
>CAZURY010000557.1:0-1502 GCA_964623145.1 uncultured Desulfobulbus sp.
TCGGCCTTCTTCTTACATTTTTCCTTGAGCAGCAGGGGACACTTACTGCAATGTTTTCCCTTTTTCAGATATTTTCCACAACATTTTTTTTTGGCCTTTTTTTGGCCTTTTTTCTTTCCCATTCCATAACTCCAAAGGTCGGCCAGCGGTCGTAGCGGAAAAATACGGCCGCCGACCCGTCTCCAATAGCAGTCAAAACATATTGGGGTAATCTTTATTTCTTGTCAGCTTTTTCTTTCGATGCCTTTTTCTCCGGTGTAGGTATATCTAAAAGTTCCACCTTAAAAATCAGCATGGACCCCGGCTCAATAACCGGTGGCGCGCCGCGATCGCCATAGGCAAGATCCGGGGGAAGGTACAATTCATAGGTGGAGCCGACATTCATCAACTGCAGGGCCTCCTGCCAGCCTGAAATCACCTGTCCGACCTGAAACACTGCCGGCTCATTGCGTTTATACGAGCTGTCAAATTCCTTACCATCCAGAAGAGTCCCCTTGTAATGCACTTTGACCATGTCATGGAGACCGGGTTTTTTCCCCTTGCCCTCTTTAATAACCTTGTACTGCAGACCGGACTTGGTAACTTTTACGCCCTCTTTCTTTTTGTTTTCGGCCAGAAATTTATCAGCGGCATCCCGATTCTTCTTTACCATGGCCACCGTTTCCTTGATCTGACGCTCCTGCTGCCGGGCGGCAAATTTTTTCTGTACCGCCGCCGCCTCCTCGGCTGTCATCAAAGGCTTTTTCCCGGTATAGGCATCGGATATGCCCTGCTGCAGAACCGTCAAGTCAAAATCTTCACCCAACCCTTTAAAATAAGCGCCAAGGTCCAGTCCCATGGCATAGCTGAGTTTTTGTTGTTCATTTTTGAACATATCCGCCTTATCCGCAGAGATGGCTGTTGTTGCCATCAACAGAACAAGACATGTTCCAATAACAATCTTCTGCATATTTTACTCCTTGTATGAGGATCTTTAAATATCCCACAACGAACATGCAATCGCAGTCCACCATGGGGAAAACACTGTCACTATCCCGGTGTCGCGTCAAGGATGAAACGACGTAATATTGCGTTATAGTTATTTTGTGTTACCTGTCCCCGGCTTTGAGCGCATAATTAAGTAACCGAAGCCGGGGACAGTATAGCACGAAACCGAACAAGTAAGGCGCATCGGAGCCGCCTTGACGCGATACTGGCCCGGAAACAGATTGGACAAATTTTTCAGATGGGGCGAAACGCTCAATTCAGGTTACAAAACTGCTACAGAACAACCAGGGTTATGCCCCGGTTATACCGATTCAGATCACCATGGGTTGACAGGGTTGAGAAGCGGCGGAGGAGCTGACGACCAAGACCCGAGCGTGTGCTGAAATCCTCTCCAGGTACAACCTCGCCTACACGACCCTGGTGTTTATAATACTGTAATCGGCGGCGTACTGCATCTTTAATCGCCCCGCCCTTGCCACTGGATCCATATCCATGAATCAGAGTCAAGACACGAA